>JAISPN010000057.1 GCA_031274845.1 Acidobacteriaceae bacterium | reverse complement strand
CAACTCCGCGTACGGCGTCCCTTTCTCCCGCAGCAGCGCACGAACCGGAATGCCCATGCGCGCGATGAGCTGTTCGAGCATCGCCCGCGACGGTGGCGTCTTCAGATATTCGACAACGTGCGGTTCGATGCCAGCCGCGCGAATCATCGCCAACGTGTTGCGGGAAGTGCCGCAGTTCGGGTTGTGATAGATGATGACGTCCATGCGTGTCCGAGGTGGCGGAGAGGAAGGGATTCGAACCCCTGGAACCCTTTCGAGTTCAACGGTTTTCAAGACCGCCGCCTTAAACCACTCGGCCACCTCTCCGCGCGAAAACTCCTGCGATTGTCCCCTAACTCGGCGACCGTTGGCTACCGCTCTGCCAGAGAAATGCTGGCATCACTCGGTCATGTGCGCGTCAGCTTGGCGGCGTCCACAACCGCGAGGCCGCCACGCCTGAGAGCGCGAGCGTCAACGAGTTCAGACGCTTGACGAACATCGCCGGGTCTTCAAGCTCCCCGCCTTCGGCGAGCAGCGCCTGATCGAACAGGATGTGGCTCCAATCGGCAAAAAGCGCCGCGTCTTGTTCCGCCTTCAGCCGGGCAACAACCGGATGCTCCGGGTTGATTTCGAGAATCGGCTTCTGCGCCGGCGGCGCCTGCCCCGACTCTCGCAGAATCCGTTCGAGATGACGGCTCATGCCGTGCTCGTCGGCCACGAGGCACGCGGGCGAATCGGTCAACCTGTGCGTCAGACGAACAGCGCTCGCTCGGTCGTGCAGCGCGGCCTGAATGCGCGTCAGCAGATCGGCGTACTGCTCTTCCTGCGCGGCATCGGCCACGACCGTCGAGGCTTCTCCGAGCTTGGTGACATCGAGGTTCCCCTGCGCGGCCGACTGCAAGCTCTTGCCGTCGAACATCGCCAGATGCGTGACGACCCATTCATCGACGCGATCGGCGAGGAGCAGCACTTCGACGCCATGCTTGCGGAACACTTCGAGGTGCGGACTGTTCTTCGCCGCCGAGAAGGTATCGGCGGTAACGAAGTAGATCGCCTCCTGCCCCTCCTTCATCCGGCCCACGTACTCCTGAAGCGACACGGTCTGCTCCGGCACATCGGTCCGGGTCGACGAGAAGCGCAGCAACTTCGCGAGGCGTTCGCGATTGCCGTGATCTTCGAGAATGCCTTCCTTGAGCACGCGGCCGAATTCGTTCCAGAAGGCCTGGTATTTCTCCGGCTGATCTTTGGCGAGATCCTCGAGCAGGCCGAGCACGCGCTTGACCGACGCCGTGCGAATCTGCGCGACGTCCGAGGACTGCTGCAGAATCTCGCGCGACACGTTGAGCGGCAGATCGGCGGAATCGACCACGCCGCGAACGAAGCGCAGATAGGCCGGCAGCAACTGCTTCGCGGCGTCCATGATGAACACGCGGCGGACGTACAGCTTCACGCCATGACGCTCATCGCGGTCCCAGATGTCGAACGACGCGCGGCGCGGCAGGTAGAACAGTTGCGTGAACTCCTGACGTCCTTCGACCTTCGCGTGCGTCCACGCCAGCGGCGGTTCGACATCGTGCGCCATGTTCTCGTAGAACTGCTGGTACTCGGCATCCGCGATCTCCAACTTCGATCGCGCCCACAGCGCCGACGCCTTGTTCACCTGCTCGTCTTCGCTGGCCGCCTGCCACGTTTGCGCTTGCGCGTCCCACTGCTCCTTCGCCATGAGGATCGGGAAGGTAATGTGGTCCGAGTATTTGTGAACGATCTCGCGCAGCCGTGTGCCCGAGAGGAGTTCGTCCTCGTCCGCGCGCAGGTGCAGCACGACGTCGGTGCCGCGCGTGTCTTTCGTCAGCGTCTCCAGCGTGTACTCGCCTTCGCCACTGCTTTCCCAGCGGATGCCCTCCTCAGGCGCAAGATCCGCGCGCCGGCTCACGACCGTGACGCGATCGGCCACGATGAACGCCGAGTAGAACCCGACGCCGAACTGGCCGATGAGTTGCGCGTCTTTTGCGGCATCGGTGGTCAACCGCTCGAAGAACTCGCGCGTGCCTGATTTCGCGATCGTCCCGAGATGATCGATCGCATCTTGACGCGACATGCCGATGCCGTTGTCGGACACGGTGATGGTTCGCGCGGTCTTGTCGTAGCTGACACGGATGCGGAATTCAGGATCGCCAGCCGACAGCGCCCCGCGCGATACGCTCTCGAACCGCAGTTTGTCGCAGGCATCCGAGGCGTTTGAGATGAGCTCGCGCAGAAAGATCTCCTTGTTGCCATACAAGGAGTGAATCATCAGGTGCAGGAGCTGTGTCACTTCGGCTTGAAAGCCGCGTGTTTCTTTGGAGGATGTAGAGGTCATGACCGATACGTCGAGCGTCTCTAAAATGGTTATCCGCGAAGTTCCGTCTTGCCGTCCATGTACGGACGGAGCGCCTCGGGAATCGCCACCGAGCCGTCCTTCTGCTGGTAGTTTTCAAGAATCGCAATCAGCGTGCGGCCGACGGCGAGACCGGAGCCGTTGAGCGTGTGCACGAATTCCGGTTTGCCGTTGCCGCCCGCGCGGAACTTGATGTTGGCGCGGCGCGCCTGAAAGGCTTCCGTGTTGCTGCAGGAGGAGATTTCGCGGTACGTCTTCTGGCTCGGCAGCAAGACTTCGATGTCGTAGGTCTTGGCTGACGCAAACCCCATATCGCCGGTACACAACACGATGGTGCGGAACGGCAGCTCAAGCCGCTTCAACACTTCCTCGGCATTCGCGACCAGTTTTTCAAGCTCCTCGTACGACTGCTCCGGCCGCGTCAACTTCACGAGCTCCACCTTGTCGAACTGATGCTGACGAATCAGGCCGCGGACATCTTGTCCGTGGGAACCAGCCTCGCTGCGAAAGCAGGGCGTGTAGGCGGTGTAGAGAATCGGCAGATCGCGGCCGTCGAGAATTTCGCCGCGGTGAAGATTCGTGAGCGGTACTTCCGCCGTCGGTACCAGAAACAAATCCCAGTCGCCCGCAATCTTGAAGAGATCCGCTTCGAACTTCGGCAGATTCCCCGTGCCGGTGAGCGACGCCGCGTTCACCATGAACGGCGGCTCCATCTCGCGATAGCCGTGCTCGCGCGTGTGCAGATCGAGCATGAAGTTGATGAGCGCGCGTTCGAGACGCGCGCCCCCACCGGAGAGGACCGCAAAGCGCGCGCCTGAAATTTTCGTCGCGCGCTCGAAGTCGATGATGCCAAGCGCCGGACCGAGATCCCAGTGCGGCTGCGGTTCAAAATCAAACGTCCGTGGCGTCCCATGACGGCGGACTTCGACGTTGTCTTCAGACGATTGCCCCACCGGCACGGTCGCGTGCGGAAGGTTCGGGATTTCCAGCAGCGCGCGTTGACGCCGCAGTTCGATCTCGCTGAGCTCACCATCGAGTTGCTTGATCTGCTGCGCGCGGGCACGGCTCACTTCCTGAAGGGCGCTCGTCTCCTCGCCAGCCTTCTTGGCCCGCCCGACCTGTTCCGCCAGCGTGTTCTGCTCGCGCTTGAGCCCTTCGATGTCGGGAATCAGGCGCCGGCGAGTTGCTTCAAGAACCGTCAGTTGTTCGAGCGCCTTCTCCGGGTCCATTCCGCGATGGCGCAAACCGGCGCTCACCGCGTCGGGGTTTTCTCTGAGCAAATTGGGATCGAGCATGGGGATTCCATTGTATATGGCGCATGTTCTGCTAGGATCGCGGCCGGTGACCTCCAGCGTACGCAAAGCTGTTTTTCCTGCCGCCGGCCTCGGCACGCGGTTCCTGCCCGCCACAAAAGCGCAGCCGAAAGAGATGCTGCCGCTCGTCGACAAGCCGATCATTCAGTACGGCGTCGAAGAAGCGGTCGCGGCAGGCATGAGCAACATCATCCTCGTCACCGGACGCGGCAAGAACGCGATCGAGGATCACTTCGACGTCAACGTGGAGCTCGAAAGCTTTCTCGAAGCGCGCGGAAAATACGAGCAGCTCGAAGAGGTCCGCAAGATCTCGAATCTCATCAACTTCGCGTACGTCCGTCAGGGGGAACCGCTCGGTCTCGGCCATGCGGTACTCGTGACGCGGGAACTTGTCGGCAACGAACCGTTCGCGGTCATTCTTGGCGACGATGTCATCGATGCGGAACCACCGGCGATCAAGCAGATGACCGAAGTGTTCGAGCGCGTCGGCGGACCGGTGCTGGCGGTCGAGCGGGTGCCGATGGATCAGGTTTCGAGCTACGGCGTCATCGCGCCAGACCTCAGCGCCGACATGGGACCGGGCGTCTACAAGATCAAGGATCTCGTCGAGAAGCCGCCACGAAATGAAGCGCCGTCAGACCTCGCCATCATCGGCCGCTACATCCTGACGCCCGATATCTTCCCGATGCTCGCCGCAACAAAGAGCGATCGCACCGGCGAAATCCAGCTGACGAACGGTCTTCGCGAGCTGCTGAAGACGCGGCCGCTCTACGCGTGCGAGATCAAGGGCGTCCGCCACGACACCGGCAACAAGCTTGGATTCCTGAAGGCGGTCGTCTACTTCGCCATGCGCCGGCCAGATCTCGCCGAGCACTTCAAGACCTACCTCGCCGATCAGGGCTTGCTCGCCAAATAGTTCTTCGAGCGTTCTTCGAGGTTGCCGCTCCGGTCGTTGACCGGCGGCTTACGTCGTCGAGGGTTTTGTGTCGGACGGCTTCGTCTCGGCGCTTGTCGCCTTGCTCGCCGGCGTATCGGTACTGCCGGTGCTGCTCGACTCGCTTTTCACAACGTCGCTCGATCGGCCCGCGTCGCTGCCGCTCTTCTTGGCGTAGTCGGTGATGTACCACCCGCTGCCCTTGAACTGAATGGCTGGCGAGGCGATGAGCTTCTGCACGTGGCCGCCGCACTTCGGGCAGGTTTCAATCCGCGCGTCGGAAAACTTCTGGATCACTTCGAAGCGATGACCGCACGCTTCGCACTGGTATTCGTAAAGAGGCATATCGTTCGTTACTTTAGGCCAGCACGTGGCTCACTCGAGCACGTCGCCCGTGTCGTCGCCGAGCATCAGTTTGCGGTGCAGCCAGAACGGCGCTGTCCCGTTCGCCAGCAACGTGTCATGGAAGGTGCGCAGCGAGAACGCTTTGCCCTCCTGCTGCATGTAATCCTGACGCAACTTCAGCAGCATCTGTTTTCCGATGCTGTAGACAAGGTACGTGGGATCGAACGTTCCGCGTTCCGCTTCGCGCCGCGCGCTCGACTCTTCCAGATACGCTTCCTCGCGGAACCAGCGGACCCCCTGCTCGACGGAGAGATCTTCCGTGTGCAGCTTGATGCAGACGATGACGCGCACGAGACGAATGAGCGCTTCGGCCAGTTGTCCGAGGCGGATCTCAGTGTCGTTCCGCTTGAACCCCTGCTCGATCATCATCTGCTCGCAGTAGTGCGCCCATCCTTCGACGAACGATGCCGGCGCAAACAGCGTGGATTTGCGCGCCTTCGACGTCACGCGGCGGAGGTGCTGGTAGTGCAGAAAATGTCCCGGGTAGACCTCGTGCATCGAGATCGACCAGAGCGTCGCCAGGTTGTAGTCGAGCATGTGCTCGCGCTTCTTCTCGATCGGCCACGACGGATCGGCGTCGGTCACGTAGTAGATCGCGCGGCCCGGCTTGCTCTCGAAGGGCCCCGGCGTCCACATGCTGGCAAAGGTCCAGCGATAGAAATCAGGCGTCGGGCCGACGGCCACTGGCTCGCCGGTTGGGACCGTCACAATCGACTGACGTTCGAGGAATGTGCGGAGCTCGTCGAGTTGCTGACGCGCCACCGGCACGAGTTGCCCCGGCTCGGGATGATTTGATTTCGTCTTCGCCCATGCGTCGAGCGGATCGCCGCCGTTCATCTTGCTGGCAAGCGAACGAAACGCTTCCTGCGTGGTGCCAAGCTCGCGAAGCGCGATCGTCAATAAACGTTCGACAGGGACCGAGAGACCTTCGTCGAGCCGCACTTTCTGCTCGAACTTGTCGCGCCCGAGACGAAACGACGCGCGCGCTTTCGGTGCGACGTCATTTTCGAGATAGTCGATGTACGCCCCCACGGCTTGCGACGCCTCGATCTGCGCATCGGCAAGATCGCCGAGGATGTGCAGATCGTCGATGCTGCTGAACGCGCGCGGGAGTTCCGCGTCGATAAACTTGAGCGTGCCGCGCATCGCTTCGATGCCGACCTTGACGAAAATCCCCGGCGGCTCCTTGATGTTGTCGCGCGCGGCCTGAATAAGCCTCGGCGTCTGCCGCAGTTTCGACAGCACGCGGCGGGCGCGTTCGGTGGCTGGCGCGTGCGTGAAGAGCGCCTGCGACGCGAGCGAGGCGGCAAGCACGTCGGCGTAAAACTGCGGGTTGCGCTCCCACGTGCGAATCTCTTCGAATTCGAACATCCGCGACCGGAGATTCGACGCGACCATCCGCTGTTCGAGCGCTTCGACCGGCGTCAGCGTCTCTTTGTCGATTTCTTCCAGCCGGCGCAAATAGCCGGAGAGCGCGCGGACATGCTGGTCAATCGCCGGGCGGCTGTAGTCTTCGAGCAGGTCGTCGTGAGTGTGAACGCCGTCGAGCGTTGCGGACGTGGGGTGCGTTTCGTGCAAGTACCCAAGCAAATCGTCGACGAAATGCGGCAGCGGTTCGGAAACGGGCATGGATCCTGTGGGCTGGCGTTTTAGGATTGATGTTGAGCCGGCTCTCGAGCAGCCGCGCGATCTCTCAATGGTACAATACTCGCTCTTCCGATGGCCGGTACGCTGTATGTCGTCGCGACACCGATCGGCAACCTCGACGACATTACCGCCCGGGCGCTTCGCACGCTTCGCGACGTGCACCTGATTGCCGCCGAGGACACGCGGCGCACCGCGCACCTCCTGACGCGCTTCGGCATCACCACGCCGACCACCAGCCTCCACGCACACAACGAAAAAGGCAAGGCGCCGTCGCTCGTCGCGCGCCTCGTCGCTGGCGAACACATCGCGCTCGTCTCCGACGCCGGCACGCCCGGCATTTCCGATCCCGGCGTCGACCTCGTGAATGCCGCCACGGCCGCTGGAATCCGGGTGGAACCCATTCCCGGTCCATCCGCCGTCACGGCGCTTCTCTCTGTCTCCGGCCTGCAGGCGGACCGCTTCACGTTCATGGGGTTCCCGCCAATTAAGGCAAATAACAGAAAACAATGGTTTCTTGAGCTCGCTGGTAGCCGTGGCGTGGTGGTGTTCTACGAAGCACCGCACCGGATTGGCCGGACGCTACAGGAATTGATGCGATCCATCGGCGACGCGCAGGTCGTGGTGGGCCGAGAGCTCACCAAGATTCACGAAAATTTGGCCAAAGGACCTATTTCGTATGTCATTCCACTAGTCGAAGGTGCGCCAGGCGAGTTCGCGGTCGCTGTCAATTTGGTCGAATCACATAAAAATGAGCCAGCCAAAGCGCTCGATCCGGCAACGGCAAGACATGAATTCTGTCGTTTAACAGAAAATGAGGGATTAACCAGACGGAACGCGATTACGCGAATCGCTCAGATGTCCGGGCTGAGCGCACGGGAGGTCTACGCTCTCCTCGAAGAAGCAAAAATTAGTGATTTGACCTAACGATAGCGCTTCTGGTAGCTTCTTGCCCGATTCAACCTGAGTTTTCGCGCTCCCCACCGCTTATGGCGAAGCAGCGACCGCAGCCGAAATCACCAGCATCACAGGCCTCGCCCCTTGCAGGCAGCGGCCGGGTCACTCCCCCTCTGTCCAAAGATCTGGCCGCCCATACCGGTCCGCCGCAACGCGCGGCCCATGCCGAAGCGGTTACGCTCTACGAAAAGGGACTCGCCGCGCTTCAACATCACGAATATGGGCAAGCGACCGAAATTCTTCGCGCCGTCTTGAGCCGCTATCCAGACGAGAAAGAACTGCACGAACGCGTCCGGCTCTACCTGAACGTGTGCGAACGGCACGTCAACCGTCAAGGGAACGCACCCGCGACGATTGAAGAGCGGTTGTTTGCCGCCACCGTCGCCATCAACGGCGGCCGCTACGATGAGGCGATTTCGCATCTCCGCCTCGTGCGGGACGAGGACCCGGACAACGATCACGCCCTCTATATGCTGGCCGTCGCGCACGCCCAGCGCGGCGAGTTGACGCAGGCGCTCACGCTGCTCGAACGCGCAATCGCGCTCAATCCCGAGAACCGCGCGCTCGCCCGCCGCGATCCCGATCTCGATCTCCTTCGCGAAGACGACACGTTCAGGGATTCTGTGGACCCCTCGTCAGCCCCCCCCACACCACCGGACCTCACCCCCCGCCGTTACATTCGACCGCGAACAGCGCGATAATTTATTTCTTGCAGCTCCACGTTGTCATCCTCGCCGCGGGCAAGGGAACGCGCATGAAGTCGGCGCGCGCCAAAGTGCTACACGAGGTCGCCGGGCAATCGCTCATCGAGCATGTGCTTGCCGCGGCCACCGCGCTCAAGCCCGCGACGGTTACCGTCATCATCGGCCATCAGGGAGAGACAATCCGCGAGGCGCTCCGGGCACACTCGCACGTGGCGTTTGTCGTGCAGGAACCGCAGCTCGGGACGGCGCACGCGCTTCTGACGACGGAAACGCGGCTCGGGGAAAAATCGGGCACGCTCGTCCTGCTGTCCGGAGATGTGCCGCTGCTCCGCGTCTCAACGCTGGAAAAACTTGTTGAGACGCATCGCGCGGCGCAAGCCGCCGCAACCGTGTTGACGACGAATCTGGCCGATCCGAAAGGCTATGGACGCATTGTCCGGGCGAGCGATGGCCGCATTGCACGGATCGTCGAAGATCGCGACGCAAGCGTTGAGGAACAGGCCATTCACGAGATTAACGGCGGCATCTACGCCTTCGATCTCGACGGCCTCTTCGCCGCGGTGCGATCGATCGGCGCCAACAATGCGCAGCGCGAATATTACCTGCCCGATCTCGTGTCGGTGTTTCGC
The DNA here is from genome assembly GCA_031274845.1 of Acidobacteriaceae bacterium. GTDB lineage: Bacteria > Acidobacteriota > Vicinamibacteria > Vicinamibacterales > CAVVIG01 > CADEEX01. The sequence continues at coordinate 3,974 of JAISPN010000057.1, read as the reverse complement.
AAGGCTGGACGACCGGTGGAGACGGTCGTCACTGACATGCCCGAAGAAATTTTGGGCGTCAACAGCCGTCAGGAGCTCGCCATCATGAACCGGATCGCGCGGGATGCCGTGAACAAAGCACTCATGGCCTCGGGCGTCACGCTCGAAGATCCCGCGACGACTTACGTGCACCCGGACGTGCGGGTCGGCCCGGACACGGTGATTCATCCGAACGTCTCGCTCGAACGAGGAACGATCGTCGGGAGCGGTTGCGACATTCACTCCGGCGCGCGTCTTGTCGGGGCAATCGTTGGCGATCGCGCCGTCGTGTTGAATCACTGCTTGATCACCGATTCCACGATCGGCAGCGACACCTCGGTCGGTCCGTTCGCGCACATCCGCAACGGCGCCACGCTGGCGCCGCACGCCAAGGTGGGCAACTTCGTCGAGTTGAAGAAAACCGCGCTCGGACCGAAATCAAAAGCCATGCACCTCGCCTATCTCGGCGACGCGGTGATTGGCGAGCGCGTCAACATCGGCGCCGGCACGATCACCTGCAACTACGACGGCGTACACAAACATCTCACGACGATTGAAGACGGCGCCTTCATCGGCAGCGACACGCAGCTCATCGCCCCCGTCACGGTGGAAAAAGACGCCTACGTCGGCACCGGCACCACCGTGCGGCACAACGTTCCGGCAGGATCGCTGGCGATTAGCGCCGGCAAGCAGCGGAACGTCAGCGGCTGGGTGGAGCGTCGCAAGAAAACCTTGTCAACCAAGAGCTCGGAGTAAGAAGCATCCATGTGCGGGATCATCGGCTACCTCGGCCCAAAGGACGTCGTTCCTGTGCTCGTCGACGGCCTGCGGCGTCTTGAATACCGCGGCTACGATTCCGCGGGCGTCGCGGTGGTGAACCACGGCCGCATCGACCTGCGCCGGAGCGCCGGAAAACTCTCGAACCTCGAAGCCGCGATTCACAACGATCCGCTCGAGGGAAGCTACGGCATCGGGCACACACGATGGGCCACGCACGGCCGGCCGACTGAAGAGAACGCGCACCCGCACCGTGATTGCACCGGAAAAATCGTCGTCGTGCACAACGGCATCATCGAGAACTACCTCGATCTGAAGCGCGAGCTTCAGGCGCAGGGGCACACGTTCGTCACTGAAACCGACACCGAGATCGTCGCGCACCTCGTCGAACGCGAGACGAAAGCCGACGGCCTCGAAAACGCCGTCCGCCGCGCGCTGATGCTGATGCGCGGACTGTTTGCCCTCGTGCTCATCTCGTCTGACGATCCCGAGAAGATCGTCGCCGTTCGCAAAGGTCCGCCGATTGTTGTCGGTCTTGGCGATGGTGAATTCTTCGTCGCGTCAGACACCCCGGCGATCCTGAGCCACACGCGTGATGTCGTGTTCCTTGGCGACGAGGAAATGGCCGTCATCACGCGGACGGGCGTCGTGTTCACCGACTTCTTCGGACGTCCGGTCTCCGCCGTCACGCAGCGCGTGTTGTGGGACCCGATCATGGCCGAGAAGGCGGGCTACAAACACTTCATGCTCAAGGAGATTTTCGAGCAGCCGTCGGCGGCTCGGGAAACCATCCTCGGGCGCGTGTCGCAGGACACGGCGACCGTGTTCCTCGAGGAGATGAACCTCTCCAACGCGCAACTCCGCGACATCGATCGCGTGACGATTCTCGCGTGCGGTACCTCCTGGCACGCGGGGTTGGTCGGCAAGTTCATGATCGAGCAGCTCGCGCGCGTGCCGGTGGAGGTCGATTACGGCTCCGAGTACCGCTACCGGAATCCGATTGCGTCCGCAAAGACGCTCGCGATCGTCATCACGCAGTCGGGCGAAACGGCAGACACGCTGGCCGCGCTGCGCGAGGCGAAAAAAGGGGGCGCGCCTAGCATCGCCATTTGCAACGTCGTCGGCAGCATGGCGACGCGCGAAACCAACGGAACCGTTTACACACATGCCGGTCCGGAAATCGGCGTCGCGTCGACCAAGGCGTTCACCTCGCAACTCGTCGCGCTCTACCTGCTGGCGCTCCGTCTCGGTCAGGCGCGCGGCACGCTGTCGCCCGATGAGGCTCGCCCGCACATCGACGCGCTGCTGCAACTGCCGGTGCTCCTCGAACAGACGCTCGCCGTCGCACCGGAGATCGAACAGGTCGCCGCTCGCTTTCACGCGCGCACCGACTTCCTGTATCTCGGCCGCGGCATCAACTACCCGATCGCGCTCGAGGGCGCGCTCAAGCTGAAAGAAATTTCGTACATCCACGCCGAAGGCTACCCGGCTGGCGAGATGAAGCATGGGCCGATCGCGCTCATCGACGAGAAGATGCCAATCGTCACCATCGCGCCGCACGACCGCGTGTTCGAAAAGATGATCAGCAACATGCAGGAAGCGAAAGCGCGCGGCGGATCGGTGATTGCGCTCACGACGAAAGGCGACGACAAGCTTGCCGCCATTCTCGATCTATCGCGTGACGTCATCATCGAGATCCCGGCATCCCCTGAGTTGCTGACGCCGATTCTCATGGCGATTCCGCTTCAACTGCTCGCCTACCATGTGGCCGTGCGGCGTGGCTGCGACGTCGATCAACCGCGCAACCTCGCCAAGAGCGTCACCGTCGAGTAGTCGTCCCGGATGGACTTTCTCCAGACTCTCAATCCAGAACAGCGTGAGGCCGTGCTTCACGTGAACGGACCGTTGTTGATCCTTGCCGGCGCCGGCTCGGGAAAAACCCGCGTCATCACCAGCCGCATCGCGTACCTCGTCGGCGACGGACACGCGCAACCGCACGAGATCCTTGCCGTCACGTTCACGAACAAGGCCGCTGAGGAAATGCGCGCGCGCGTCGAAGCGTTGCTCGGTTCAGATTGCAGCCGAATGTGGGTGTCGACCTTTCATTCGCTGTGCGCGCGGCTGCTTCGCCGCGAAGCGCCGGCGATTGGACTCTCGCGCGATTTCGTCATCTACGATTCGTCCGATCAACTCACCGTCGTCAAGCAGGCGCTCAAGGAACTGCAGATCGACGACAGCTTCGTGCAACCGCGCGCGGCGCTCTCGCGCATCAGCCAGGCCAAGAACCGGATGGAAAGCCCGGAGGAGATGACGGCGTCGGCTGGCTGGAACCGGCGTGACGAGCACATCGCCAGGATTTACCAGTACTACCTGAATGCGCTGCGCGAATCGAGCGCGCTCGACTTCGACGATCTCCTGCTGAAAACGGTCGACCTCTTCGAACACTCGGCGAGCACGCGCCAGAAGTACGCGACACAGTTCCGGTTCGTCATGGTGGACGAGTATCAGGATACGAACCGGCCGCAATACCTCCTGATTCAACGGTTGTCCGAGATTTACCGGAACCTGTGCGTCGTCGGCGATCCCGATCAGTCGATCTACAAGTGGCGCGGCGCCGACCTCAAGAACATCCTCGATTTCGAACACGACTTTCCCGAAGCGGTCACTGTGAAGCTCGAACGGAACTACCGCTCGACACAGGTGATTCTCGACGCCGCATCGGCCGTCATCAGCCAGAACCGGAACCGCAAGGACAAACAGCTCTGGACCGACCAAAAAGGCGGGGCCAGAATTGCGTACTTCCGCGGCAACGACGAACTCGAAGAAGCCGATTTCATCGTCCGAACCGCGAAGCACGCCTTGGGCGAGGATATCGACGGCACGTTCGCGATTCTCTATCGCACCAACGCGCAGTCGCGCGCGATTGAAGACGCGCTCATGCGCGACGGACTCCCGTACCGCATCGTCGGCGGCGTCCGTTTCTACGAACGCAAGGAAATCAAAGACGCGCTCGCTTATCTGCGCCTCGTCATCAACCCGCACGACGATGTCAGCGTGCGGCGCGTCATCAATGTTCCGGCGCGCGGCATCGGCAAAGGCGTGATGGATGCGCTCGATAAGGTCGAGGTCTCCGCGAGCACAATCGACGAAGACCTCCCGCTGCTGTCGGCAGGATTGCA
>JAISPN010000013.1 GCA_031274845.1 Acidobacteriaceae bacterium | reverse complement strand
AGCATCGAGCAGCGCTTCCGCATCGCGGTCGGTGATGTCATTCGCTTTGACATCCTTGGCCGGGTCGTCGAGGCGCGCGTCACCAGCGTGCGCGCCATCGAGTGGCGCGACGTGCGTGGCGGCGGCTTCATGTTCGTGTTCCGTCCGGGCGCGCTCGACAACGCGCCGCAGACGTTCATCTCGCCACTCAAGGGACCGGACGGCGCGGCGGCGCGGGCCCGGTTCCAGCACGATCTCGTCGAGCAATTTCCAAACGTGTCGGTGATCGATCTGCAGGAGATCCTCACGACGATTCGCGGCGTGATGTCGAACGTCACGCTCGCCATTACCGTGGTCGGCGGTTTGGTGCTACTGAGCGGCGGGCTCATCCTCGTCGGCGCGGTGGCGATGACCAAGTTCCAGCGCGTCTACGAAGCAGCGCTCTTCAAAACGCTTGGCGCCACGACCGGCACGATCGCGCGCATGTTGCTGTTCGAATACGGCGTGCTCGGCCTGCTGGCGGGATCGGTCGGATCGCTGGGGGCGATTGCGCTCACCTGGGGCGTCAGCCGGTATGCGCTCGACATCGTGTGGCGGCCGTTCTTCGTCGAGCACCTCCTCGGGATCGCCGTCACCGGCGTGTTGGTCGCCGCGATCGGCGTGCTGTCGAGTCTGGATGTGCTCAGGCACAAGCCGCTCTCGACGCTCAGAGCAGAGTAGCGAGCCGTGGCGCACGTGGGCTATCATCGGATGTTCCATCACCCGAACGGGTGCCGACCGTAGTATCGACCGTCTGCAGGAGTTCTGACATCGCGATGGATATGCAGCCGTACAAGGAGGCGCTTCTCAGAAAGCGCGGCGAGCTACTCGGAGCCGACGGCGTCAAGCCGTTTCAGGCGACCATGGAAAACAACTCCCGTCAGGGAGACATGGCGGACCAGGCGAGTGGCAACAACGAAGTCCACATTCAACTGAAGTTGAAGCAGACCGACGCCAAGATTCTGCAGGCGATCGAAGAAGCGCTGGGGCGGATCGACAAGGGCACGTACGGCGTCTGCCGCGACTGCAACGAGCCGATTGCGCCGGCGCGCCTCGATGCGATTCCGTGGACGCGCGTCTGCATCACCTGCAAGGAAAAACAGAAGTCGTGACCGACCTTACTACGCTGCTTCAGGAGTTCTACGCCGACAAGTTGGCCGAGTTGCTGCGCCACATCGCGGGCGCGCGTCTGGTCGGTCAATACGACGCGAACAACGCCTACCAATACATCATCAACCGGGAAGAGACGCAGCTCTCCTGGGTGGGCCGGGCCATTGTCGATCTCGACGGCAGTGTGCCGTCCGCGAAGGAGGCTGGCGATCGTCAGGTCAGCGGCAAAGGCGCGGCGGCGGCGCAGACGGTGATGCAGGAAGACGCGCAGCGCGCGCAGGCGTTCCACGAACGCTGGCAGCCGAAGGTTGAAGCAATGACCAACGCGCGTCACCGCGGCATGTTGCGGATTATTCTCGGCGAGGTGCTCGAACAGAAGCGCTTCTTTGAGCAGGCGCGCGTGGGCGAGATGAATCTGCTCGGCCGGCGCACACCCGGCGTCGGCGAACGCGTCGGCGAAGTGTTGCCGACACGCTGGCTTGAATAACCCGGTTCCTGTCGCGATCGCCCTCGGCTCCAATCTGGGTGATCGCGCTGCGCACCTCGACGCCGCTCTCGCGCAGCTCTCTTCCGTCCTCGACCACCTCACCGCATCTTCACGATTCGAGACCGATCCTGTTGGCGTCACGGGTGAACAGCCGCGATTTTTAAACGCGGCGGCGATCGGCACGACGCGACTTCCGGCCAGCGAACTGCTCGATCGGCTGCTCGACATCGAGGCGTCCCGCGGCCGGGAGCGTCCGTTTCCGCTGGCGCCACGCACGCTCGATCTCGATCTGATTTTCTATGGGGACGCGGTCATCGACACCGCGCGGTTGCAGGTGCCGCATCCGCGCGTTCGAGAGCGCCGCTTCGTGCTCGCCCCGCTCGCCGAGATCGCGCCCGAGTGGCGCGATCCGGTTACGGGACGGACGGTGTGGGAGTTGCTGTCGCGACTGCCGCCTGAGGACGGCCCGACGTGAGGCGTAAACGGAATCCTTCGATGATCTCGTAGTAGACCGGCGTGATGTAGAGCGTCAGGAGCTGTGAGACGAGCAGGCCGCCCACGACGGCGAGACCGAGCGGCCGGCGGGATTCAGCGCCTGCGCCCAAGCCAAGCGCGATCGGCAAGGTGCCGACGAGTGCGGCCATCGTGGTCATCATGATCGGACGGAACCGGACCAGACACGCTTTGTGAATCGCTTCGAGCGGCGAGAGGCCATGTTCGCGCTGTGCTTCGACCGCGAAGTCGACCATCATGATGCCGTTCTTCTTGACCAGCCCGACGAGCATGATGATGCCGACAAAGGCGTAGAGGCTCAGGTCGGTGCGGAAGATGATGAGCGTGAGCAGCGCGCCGAACCCCGCCGAGGGCAACCCCGACAGAATCGTCAGCGGGTCCGTGAAGCTCTCGTAGAGCACGCCGAGCACGATGTAGATGACGATGACCGCCATCAGCAGGATGAGGCCAAGCCCTTGCAGCGAATCCTGGAAGGCTTGTGCCGTGCCCTGGAAGCGCGTGGCGATCGTCGCCGGGAGGAGTTCGCCGGCGCGGGTCTGGATGGCCGACACCGCATCGCCAAGCGAGTAGCCCGGCGCGAGGTTGAAGGAGATGGTGACGGACGGCAGTTGCCCGGTGTGGCTGATGGCCGAGGGACCGATGTTGGTTCTGACATGCGCGACGGTGTCGAGCGGAATCAACCGGCCTGTGTTCGACCTGACATAGAGGAGTCGAAGCGCCGCCGGGTCTTTTTGGAACTCCGGCGCCACCTGCAGGATGACCTGGTACTGGTTGTTGGTTGCGTAGATCTGCGTCACCTGCCGCGTGCCGTAGGCGTTGTAGAGCGCCGTCTCGACCTGGGTGGCTGTTAATCCCAACGTCGCGATCTTGTCGCGGTCCATCTCCACGAAGATCTGCGGGTTTCGCAGTTGGAGGTCGCTGCTGACGTCTAGGATGCCTGGCGTGTCGCGGATGGCCGCTTCCATTTTCGGCGCCCAGTCGTAGAGTTCCGCGCTGTCGGTGTCCTGGAGCGTGAACTGGTAGAGGCTGCGCGCGCCTTGCTGGCCGCCAAGATTGATTGGCGGCTGGTTGGTCATATACACACGCACGCCAGTGACTTGCGCGACCTTCGGCCGAAGGCCAGCGATGATCTCGTCGACGGATCGTGTGCGATCCGCGCGCGGCTTGAGATCCACATTGATCCGGCCCGTGTTGACGCTGGAGCCATTGCCGCCAATGTTGCTCGTGTAGCCAGCGATTTCCGGTTCCTTCGACACGATGTCCGCCACCTGTTGCTGGTGCCGGACCATCTCGTCGTAACTGATGCCCTGAATCGCTTCGACGCTGATGCTGAATCGTCCCTGGTCTTCGCTGGGGAGAAACCCCTTCGGGGTGATCATGAAGAGGTAGGCCGTGGCGGCAAAGAGCGCGAACGACACGACCATCGTGGTCCAGCGATACCGCAGTGTCAGCGTCAACGTGTAGTCATACAGGCGCAGCCACGCCTCGAAGATGTATTCGATCGCGTTGTACATCCAGCCGTGCGTGGTCTCGTGCTGCGGTTTCAGGAAGCGGCTGCACAGCATCGGCGTCAGGCTGATCGACACGAACCCGGACACGAGAATCGCGACGCCGATCGTGACCGCGAATTCATGGAACAGCTTGCCGATAATGCCGCCCATGAACAGGAAGGGGATAAACACCGCGGCCAGCGAGAAGGTCATTGAGAGAATCGTAAAGCCGACTTCCGCTGCGCCCTCGATCGCGGCTTGCATCTTCGGCTTTCCCATTTCCAGGTGTCGCACGATGTTCTCAAGCATCACGATCGCGTCGTCCACCACGAAGCCAACGGCCAGCGTGAGCGCCATCAACGACAGGTTGTCGAGCGAATAATGCAGGAGGTACATCACCGAGAAGGTGCCAATGATCGACATCGGCAGCGCGA
>JAISPN010000008.1 GCA_031274845.1 Acidobacteriaceae bacterium | reverse complement strand
ATCAGCAGGCGGGCGACTGGATGTTGATGGAGCACTTCAACGCCTTCGCGCAGTATCTGCACGAGAGCGGCGCGCGTGGTGGCGACTCGGTGAGCAGCACTAACTGGTTCATGCTGATGGCCGATCGCCGTGCGGGCGTTGGTCATTTCGGCGTGCGCACGATGTTGTCCGCCGAACCGCTGACGGTTCGCGGCTGCGGATATCCAGACCTGCTTCAGAGCGGTGAGCTGTGCGGCGGCGAGACGATTCACGATCAACAGCATCCGCACAATCTGTTCATGGAGCTTGCGGCGACCTACGATGCGCCGCTGCCTCACGCATCCAACGGGCTACGATTTCAAATCTACGGCGGGTTGGCAGGCGAGCCCGCGCTTGGGCCGGTCTCGTTTCCGCATCGCCTCTCGGCGATGGACAATCCGCTCGCGCCGATCGCGCATCACTGGCTCGACGCGACGCACGTCACCTTTGGCGTCATCACCGGCGGCGTGTACACGAAGACGTGGAAGGCTGAGACCTCGGTGTTCAATGGACGCGAACCTGATGAGAACCGCACGAACATCGAACTCGGGTCGCTGAACTCCTGGTCTGGACGGTTCTCGTACATGCCAGCGCCAAGCTGGGCGTTGCAGGTGTCCGCGGGCAGGCTCGCCGAAGCCGAGGCGCGCGCCGACGGTGGACCGCGCGTGGATCTCACACGGTTCACCGCGTCGGCCACCTATCACTATCTCGAAGGCGAGAATGTCTGGGCGAGCACGATTGGGTGGGGGCGCAACGCCGAAGCCGGCGGACTTGCGACGAATGCGTTCTTTGCGGAAACCAACTTCACGGTGGCCGAGCGCAACACATGGTACGGACGGCTCGAACTCGTGGGAAAAACGGGAGAGGAGCTGGCGATTCCGTCCAGCGACCCGAATGCCGTCGATGCCAACACCGTCGGCAAGATCAACGGCGGCTACACGCACTTTTTTTCCACGTGGAAGGGCTTGAAGGCGGGGGTTGGCGCGGGACTGTCGGCAGGATTCGTCCCGCAGGAACTTCAGGCGTACTACACGCAGCGGGTGAATTTGGGCATCGCGATGTACGCGACGCTCCGTCCAGCGCGCATGGCGCGCTGACGCCGCTCACGCCGCCGTCGGCAGCGTGACGATGACCGTGGTGCCGCGGTCCGTGCTCGTCATGCGGACCGTGCCTTGATGCCCTTCGACGATGCGCCGGACGAGCGCGAGGCCGAGCCCCGCGCCGCGCGACCGCGTCCCTTTCCCGCGATAGAACTTGTCGAAGACGCGCTGAAGATCGTCCGCGGGAATCCCCTCGCCGTGATCGACGATCGCGATCTCCACCGTGCGTCCGGCCGCGATGACCGAGACGCTGAGGAACCGGCCGCTCGCGCCGTATTTCGCCGCGTTGTCGATCACGTTGTCGAACACCTGCCCGAGCATCAGCGGATCGCCGTTGACCGTTGGCGCATCCACCGGAAGGTTCACCTGCACGTCGACGCCAAGCGCCGCCAATTGCGGACGGAACCGGTCCACCGACTCCTGGACGATCTCGCCGATGTCGAGGGGTTCGAGATCGTATTCCGACGAGGAGTCGGTAATACGCGCGTAGCAGAGGACGTTGTCGATGAGCCGGGCGAGATGGTGCGCTTCAACCCCCATCAGACGGCCGTATTCGGCGATTAAGCTCGCATCGGCGTAGCGGCCGTTGGCGAGCGTGTCGCTCGCGAGCTTGATCAACGAGAGCGGTGTTTTCATCTCGTGACTGACGGCCGAGACAAACTCGGATTGGACCGCGGCCAGATCGGCCGCGCGCCGTGCGGCGCGCAAGGTGATGCCGAGGCCAATCAACGTGACGATGGCGCCCACCGCGAGCAGCGTGAGCGTGCGTGCCGCGCTGCGCGTGGCGGCGGCGCGGCTCACTTCGGCGGCGACGTCGACACGCGCCATCCAGGTCGGCTCGTACTGGCGCGGCTGTGTCTGCGAGAGTAGCGCGGGGTCCGCGAAGAGCAGTGGAAACCGGCGCACGTGTCCCGGCTCGCTGGTGACGTGCGGTCCCACCGCGGCCACCACCGCGCCGTTCTCGGCCACGATGTCGAGGCTGAGCGAGGTGTCGCCGATGATGTCCTGCATCTGCGTCAGGAAGTCGTGGAAGTAGTGCGCGCGCACCCAGTCGAGGTTGACGAGAAACGCGGCCACGGCCAGAAGCCGCGCTTTTGGCCCAGTGCCGTCGTACATCAGATGCGCGACCACTTGATACGGCATGCCGTCGATCGTGGCGGAGGAGACGAAGAAGCGCGAACTTCGGGTCGCGTGCGCGCGGACGACCGCGACCACGTCCGAGAGCGGGTGTGGATTCTGGCGGAACACCACCGGATAGGGATCGCCCACCACCTCTTCGTGATCCCAAGGCGGCGTGCGCTCGGGCCGATTGAACACGTACGTCGATCCGCTGCTGTTGTCGCCCGCGCGCCAGACGAAAAACGATTCGAGATACGGGAACCGCGCGAAGCCGCGCGCGAAGTGCTCGGCGAGATCGTACGGCGTCATCGTGACGATCTCTTCGTTGAGCGGTAGGAGAACCGAGCTTTGCGCGCCTTTCATGTCGCGCTCGAAGGCGACGGCGAGCAGTGTGACGACTTCGTTGCCGCGCGTGTTCGCGGCGGCAATGGCGCTGCGCTGCGATTCGTCGATGGCGCGCCAGCCAAACCAGAACGTCAGCGTGGTGGCGAGCGTCAGCCCGGCCGCGAGCAGCAGCGCGGCGTTTCCGCGCGCCGGCGACGAGAAGGACCACATCGGCTCGGCCTCTACTTCAGAATTTCCCGTTCGCGGTAGTAGCGCGCGGCGCCGGGATGGAGAGGAATCGTGGCCGTCGGACCGCGTTCCGGATCGATGTTGCCGGCGGCGGCGTGCGCGGCGGCTAGTTGCGGCACCGACGCGAAGAGTGTTTTCGCGAGATCGTAGACGAGCGGTTCCGGCAGGTCGGCGCGGCTGAGGAGCAGCACGTCCATGCCAACCGTGAGCAGGTCATCGTCCATCCCGCGATACGTGTTGCGGCCGATCGTCGTCGACTTCAGGTA
>JAISPN010000281.1 GCA_031274845.1 Acidobacteriaceae bacterium | reverse complement strand
CGCGCGTGCGCGTGTCGTGATCGGGATGAGCGTCGCCGTGGTGATGTCTGCCGCTTTGAGTAGCAGTTGCGCCAAGACGTAGCTTGACGTGTTGGCGGGACCGGTCGCGATGTTCGCGTGGCGCAGGTCGGCCACCTGTTTGATCCCCGAACCCGGGCGGACGAGGAAGTAGAGCGGTAGCGGCTGGAGCAGGGCGATCCCGCGGATCTGTTGTGGCGCCGGCGTGCTGTCGAGCTGTTGCCGATAGCCTTGATACACGAGGTCGGCACGTTCGACGCCCCAGTCGACAAGCCCGTGAGGGATGGCGTCGACCGTGGTCTCCGGCGCCGTGACGGATTGGATATTCAAGTTCGGCAACGTCCGCTTGAACTCGCTGGCCATGATTTCGCCGAACGGTGGAAAGGCGAGCGACACGCGAAGTACCGGTTGCGTCCGCTGTGCCGGTCCGGCCTGCTGGCAGGCCGCAAGGCTCAGCGCGAGCGCGAGCACTGCGAGGTACTGCGGGGCTGGCCGTGTTCCGGGCTTCGGCGTGAGGGAGCGCATGTGGCCGATAACTATAGGCATAAACGGCGCGGAGGGGGAGGCCCGTCGAACCCCAGCCGCGCTTGCGACAAATTGCGACATCGGAAAATGGCCGAAGAGTGTTAAAAAGAGGCGTTTTGTGGTGGGTGATCACGTCTCCACGAAACGCATCTACAGGAGAGATCTCAATGAAGCATCGCAAGTCAATCGGTGTTGGGGCCGGGCTGCTCGCGGCAATCGGCGTTGTCGGGGTGTTCGCGCGGCCAGCCACGATCAGCGCACAGCAGCCAGCAGCCGCCCCTGCGGTGACTTATACCAAGGACATCGCGCCCATTCTCCAGCGCAGTTGCGAGGGCTGCCACCGTAAGGATGGCGTGGCGCCGATGTCGCTGTCGACGTATGAGGAAGTGCGTCCCTGGGCACGCGCCATCAAGCAGCGCACCGGGATCGGTCCGCACGCCGGCGTCATGCCGCCGTGGTATGCCGAGAAGAACATCGGCATTCAGGAATACCGGGACGACCCGTCGCTCAGCGACGAAGAGGTCGCTAAAGTGGCGAAATGGGCCGACAGCGGCGCGCCGCAGGGGAATCCTGCCGACATGCCGCCGGCCAAGGTGTACCAGGACAACAAAGTGTGGTCCATCGGCAAGCCGGATCTCATCGTCAAGACCACAGACATCGTGGTGAAGGCGAACTCGCCTGATTGGTGGGGAGAGATTCCGCGCGTGCCGACCGGGCTCACCGAAGATCGGTACGTGGTCGCCATGGAAGTGAAGGAAGTGAACGACGTCGATTCGCACGGCAGCGGACGTGCGACGGTCGGCGGCCGGTTCGTCTTCCACCACATGATCTGGAGCACGCGGGTGCTCGGCGAGAACCCGGAGGTTGACGCCGATCCGATCGCGTCGCTGACCGACGATGGCAGCACCAGTTGGCCGGTTCACGAGGTTGGCCGCAATGCCGACTTCTTCGATCCGGACTCGGCGCGTCTCCTCAAGGCGGGGTCGAGCATCGTGTCCGACTCGGTGCACTTGCACTCGAACGGGGCTGATACCACGGCGCACCTCGAGATCGGCTTCAAGTTCGCGCCGAAGGGGTTCAAGCCGGCGTACAAGCGGGCGAGCTACTCTCTCGGCAACGGTGTGGACATCGACATCCGTCCGATGGAGACCAACCAGGAACTGCACGCGTATGCGGTGTTGCCGGAGAACACTAAGATCCTCTCGTTCGAGCCGCACTTGCACGCGCCCGGCACGCGCATGTGTCTCGAGGCGATCTGGGGCTACAACATCCAGACGCTGAGCTGTGTGGGCTACGACCACAACTGGGTGCGTGCCTACGACTTCACGGAAAACTCCGCGCCGCTCCTGCCGAAGGGGACGATCGTTCACATCATCGGCTACTTCGACAACACGCCAGCAAACAAGAACGTGCCGGATCCACGCAACTGGCAGGGCTCGGGCAACCGTTCGGTGGCGAACATGTTCATCGACTTGGGCAACCGGGTGTCGCTGACCGACGAGCAGTTCCAGGCGGAGATGGCCAAGCGCCGCGAGTACTACAAGGCGACGAAGCCGGACGTCATCATCGGTTGTCCGCTATGCACGTTGTCGGCGCCTGCGCCGCGCGCGAGCACGCAGCAACAACAACAGCAGCAGTAGTCAACGACAGGGGCGACGATTCGTAATGAACCTCACATCGAAACTACAGAGCACGTGGGCGCGGGGGCTGGCGTATGCCGGCCTCGCGCTCGTCCTTGCCGCTCCGGTGGCGCGCGCGCAATCACTTTCGTACTCCAGCGGTCAGACGGTGTCGCCGGCATTCGAAGGGTGGGAAGAAGATGCCGACGGGAAGAAGTATTTCCTGTTTGGGTACATGAACCGGAACTGGGAAGAGGAAGTCGACGTGGCGGTGGGGGCAGACAACGGCTTCGACCATGGCGCTGCCGACCGTGGTCAGCCGACGCACTTTCTGCCGCGTCGCAATCGTTTCGTCTTTCGCGTGCCGGTGCCAGCGGGCTTCACCGAGAAAGACGAGATGATCTGGACGCTGACGACCAAGGGCAAAACAGAAAAGGCGTATGCGACCATCCGCACCGACTACAAAGTGGACGATGTCGTGAAAGCGTCAGAGACAGGCGCGCTTGGCGCGGGCACGAGTAGCCCGGCGGTGCGTGCCAATAAGCCGCCGGTGGTCAAGGTGCAAGGGAGTAAGTCGCTGACGGTGAAGGTGGGGCAGCCGCTCGCGCTCGTGGCGATTGTGACCGACGATGGTATTCCGAAGACACGTGGCGCTGGGTTAGCCGGCGCTGCCGTGGCGAATACCGGGTCACGGCGCGATACGGCGACGTCGGCGGAGAACCCAGCTCGTCCGAATCGTGCGATGTTGCCGCCGGCGCGTGTGACGGTGGGGAAAAACGTCGGTTTGCACCTCTCGTGGCTCGTCTACCGAGGCGCGGGTAAGGTCGCATTCGATCCCGTGCAGATTAAGCCGTGGGAAGACACGCGCGCCGGCGCGAACTCGCCGTGGGCGCCTGTGTGGACCGCGCCACCGATGCCCGCGGACGGCAAGATCACCGTTCACGCGACATTTACGGCGCCTGGGACTTACGTGCTGAGAGGGCTTGCTGACGACGGCGCGCTCTTCGGCAGTGACGACGTGACCGTCACCGTCACACCGTAAGGTCGCATTATCGACGTAGTTCTTACGCGGAACATTTACCACACACGATGGACCTCGAAGAGTGCTCTTCGAGGTCTTTTTTATTGGCCGTCAGTAACGGTGCTTCAGTGTCATGACTCTGTACGTTCCTTCGCCATGAGGTGCGGTGTGGGGTGAAGATGCGACCCCTCTCGTATCCGCTGATGCGAACAAGTATTGATTCTTCAGATGATTGCGAATGCTTGACGATGAATGTTTTGAAGCAAAAAATGCCGTGAATTTGTTTCGAATTAAAGTCTTTTCA
>JAISPN010000204.1 GCA_031274845.1 Acidobacteriaceae bacterium | reverse complement strand
GCCATTCATCTCCATCTGCCGCGTCCCGATGCGCGCGTCCTCGAACAAGCGCTGACGACGCTACTAGCGCACGTGGCCTAACGGCCAATCCTCGCGGCCAATGCCCTGACGCGCCACATGGCTGGCGCGTCAGGCGCGTTTTCGCAGGTAGCGTGCGAGACCGCGCCAGCTCAAATCGAAACGTCCCGCCATCTCGTAAGTAGACGCGTCGGGTTCGCTGACACGCGCGCGCAGATCGCGCCGCATCCGCTCGATGAACCACGCCTCTTTCTCACGATCGTCCCCCTCCAGCGCCAGCGATTCCTTCGCCCACCTCGCCGCCTGTTCGAGATGGTCGCGAAGATCGCTCAGGTGCACAGTCACCGGTGACGACGGACCGAAGTGTGTCAGGAAGAGCGTATCGGGACGCCAGCGCTCGATCGTCGCGAGACTGGCGCTCCAGAGTTCGAGGTCGATGTCTGGCGGCGGTGTCGGCGGAAGCGGCGGCCCCGACACGGTGACTCTGAGTCCAGCGGTATCGCCAACAAACGCAATCCCTGTGTCGCGATCCAGATAGCGCACGTGATGCGATGCGTGACCGGGCGTATACGCGACATCAAGGCCACGTCCCGCGACAGTGATCCGCTCGCCACCAGTCAACACCGTCAACGCGGACGCCGGCACCGGCAGAATCGCGCCCCACAGCGAGTCCATCTGCCCTTCGTACAACCGCGCCGCGCTCGACACCAGCTTCGACGGGTCCACCATGTGCGGCGCCCCCCGTTCGTGTACGAGCACGCGGATGCGCGAGTTCTCTTCGAGGAGCCCGCCCGCCGCGCCTGAATGATCGAGGTGAATGTGCGTGATGAGCAGGTGCGTGATGTCGGCGATGGTCAGTCCCAGATCCGCCAACCGCGCCCGTAGCGTCGACAGCGTCGTCGACGGCCCGCAATCGACAATCGCCACTTCGCCAGCGCCAGTAAGAATCGCGCTCGCAATCGCCCGGCGCCGCCCCAGAAATTCCAGATCGATATACGACACACCCGCCGCGAGCGTGTGTACCTTCCGTTCCTCAGTCATGTGACGTGGGACGCGAACGCTTCTCGCGCCTAGAACAAATTCTGCGAGATGGCGCTCGTGGGCACGGCGTTTGTCGGCACATCGAGCGCCTCGGGCTCTTCAGCGGCTGGCGGCGGCACAGGGCGACGAACGGGGGTGCCTGGCGCGAAGAGGCAGACACCCGGCGTGTTGCCGAGGACGAGGACGCTGCCCAAGTAGTAGCACAACATGAACACGCCGAGCGGCGCCCAGAAGCTTTGGAAAAACACGTACGCCGTCAGCGCAAACGCGAACGTCGCTCCCAGATCGCACGCGACCGCGGACAGCCGCGACCGCATGCCTTGCAGCAATTCCCCCGCGGAAAACGAGTGCGGCGCTTCGTCGAGCGTCAGCCGCAGGACGGTATCCGCGCCCTTCCTAGTGTCACTCCCCTTCTTGATCGCGGGCACGGCCGCCAACATCGCTGTTGGAGGGAGCCCGGGGAGCGTGATGCCTTGCTCAGGCTCGGGATGTTGAGTGAGAAACGCTTGAACGGTTTCGTCGGGGTTAACGCCAATCGCCTCGGCATACGCACGCACAAACGAGCGGCGGAAAATGCCACCGGGCCAGCGCGAAACATCGTTGCGCTCGAGCGCCGTCAGCAGACCGAGACTGATCTTCGTGTGCTCGGAAATCGATTCGAGTGTGATACGGCGACGCTCGCGCTCTGCGCGAAGCCTGCAGCCGATGGACTCATCGGACATGGGAGCTCTGACTCCTCTACAAAGTCTTGAGACGATCTTTTCAGCGGAGTATGTCCACCTCATGCGTGACAAGAGGCACGACACAGGACCGCGTAAGGCCAAACAATACACCAGATGCAGGCAATTTAGGCATCACATATGACGGAGTTTTCAAGTGTAAGCTCGAGCGTATGCCGCGCTGCGCCATGCCTCGCCCGTCGCTTGATCGCGTCATTGGGCGGCTCACAGTCCTTGGCGTGACGTCACCATTCCACGCGCGTGCAGTCACAGGATGCGCTCGCTGTTCTCAACACTGGAGCCAGCGCCACGACGCTCAACGCACACTTCGCCAGCGCGTGTTCCGCACTCGCACGAGCGGCGACCATCACCTTCACAATCGACCCACGGTAGGCCGCGCTTCGTCGCTCCCCCAACAGCCGCGACGCCGCGCCGCCGTGGTGAATTTACCTAGAGGAAATCGAACCTTTATTTGAACGTCAACGGCGCCCATCAGAGTCGTACAGCCCATTTCGACGCTGCGCGCTTACGAAGGAACCTTCATGACAACACGGTCACGACAGTATTGGTTGACGATCGGCGTACTTGCCTCCGCGGCGCTGATCATGCTGCCGGTGTACGCACACCTGCAGGGACGCCGCGATGGCACACAGGCACGAATGGCGCTTGGCGCGCTGCTCGATCTGGATGGTGATGGTGACGGCGATGACGATCCGAATGGCAACTTCGTTCGTCTGGCCACCGGCCAAATCGTGACGCCAACCGCGGTCGACCATGCCGTCCAGCAGTTTCTGAACCCAGGCCTGCCGAACTACCCCGACTTCGTCGCGGGCGAAGCGGTCCGCGCGCAGCTCAGCCCCGACGGCACGACACTCGCCATCATCACCGCCGGCGAGAACTCGCTCTACAAACCGGACGGGACGGTCGACCTCGCGAACTCCACGCAGTACATCTTTCTCTACGCCGTGAACGGCGCGAATCACGCCAAGCCGTCGCTGGTGCAGGTGATTCAGCAAGCCAACGCGCACGTCGGCCTCGTCTTCGCGCCCGACGGCAACACGCTCTACGCCGCCGGCGGCAGTAACGACGCCGTGTATATCTACACAAAGAACGGCACGCGCTTCACGCCGGCCACGCCCATCGCGCTGAACCACATCGTCCCCGGCGTGACGGGGCTCACGCTAAATCGCGATACGCCTGACGCCACCTCAGCGCGGAACAAAGGGCTCGGCATCCGCGTGCAGCCAAACGCTGGCGGACTCGGCATCTCCGCCGATGGCCGCACGCTCGTCGTGGCGAACAACTACAACGACTCGATCACGGTCATCGACACCGCGACACGCGCCATCCGCTACGAGCACGATCTGCGGCCGTTCTTTGCCGGTAACGAAGGGAAGAACGGCGGCATCGGCGGCACGTTCCCGTTCGCGGTCGTTGTGAAAGGCAACAGCACGGCGTACGTCTCGTCGGATCGCGACCGCGAGGTGGTCGCCATCGACATCTCGTCGCCCTCGCACGGCAAGCTGATCACACGCATCGCGCTCGACGGCAACGGCCTCGGCATGACGCTCAACAAAGCGCAATCGACACTCTACGTCGCGCAGGATAACGCCGACCAGGTGGCGGTCATCGACACAACAACAAACCGCGTGACAGCCAAGATCGACGCGCGCGCGCCGCAGAGCGTGCTGGCAAACAAGAAGTACACCGGCACATCGACGTCAGCCGTCACGCTCTCGCCCGACGGGAACACGCTCTACGCCATCAACAGCGGCGCGAACTCGATTGCGGTCATCCCACTCTCCGGCAACAACGCCAACACGGTCACCGCGCTCATTCCAACCGCCTACGAGCCGCACGACATCACGTTCAGCGCCGACGGCTCCTGGATGTACATCATCAACGGCAAAAGCATCACCGGCCCAAACACAGCGCACCGCGCAAGCAACACGGCCAATCTCACGCAGCTCACCTATCCGGGCGGCAACACCAAGGCAGCGGCTACGGCACGCGCGTCGAACCAATATCAGTTCCAGCTAGAGCGTGCGTCGCTTGTCAGCGCGCCGGTGCCTCAATCCAACCAGCTCGGCGATCTCACCGAGCGTGTCGCGCAGAACAATGGCTACGCGACGGTCGCCAACGCGCGCGACGCGAGCGTGATGCCGTTCCTCCACACGCACATCAAGCACATCATCTACATCGTCAAGGAAAACCGGACCTACGATCAGATGCTCGGCGACCTGACCAACGGCGCGAACAGCGATCCGAACCTGACGCAGTTTGGCCAGGCGATTACACCGAACCACCACAAGCTCGCCACGCAATTCGTGACGCTCGACAACTTCATGAACCCCGGCGATGGCAGCATGGACGGCTGGTCGTGGGCGCTGCAAGGGCGTGTCACGCTTACTGAAACGTTGACGCAGCAGATGAACTACGCCGCGGTCAATCGCGGCTTGTCGTACGAATCCGAGGGAGAGAATCGAGGCGTCGCGGTCAACCACGCGACGGTGGCAAAGCGCGACGCGACCGCGGGCGTCGCAGGCACCACGAACTACTCCACGCTCACCGCTAACCTGCCCGGCGGCACGGCAAACCTGCTCACGGGCACGAAGAATCACGCGTCCACCGACGCGCCATTTGGCATCGAAGGCGGCTACATCTTCAAGGCGGTCCTGAAGGCGGGCGGCACCGTGCGCAACTATGGATTTCTCGTGAAGAACATCGGCAGCATCGGCACGGCAACCGCGCCAGTCGTCGATCCGTTCACCTCAAAGGTCATTCAGGTGGCCGCGCTCGATCCCGCGCTCGACTCGATGACGGATGTCTACTATCGCGGCTTCGATCAGAACTACCCGGATCTCTGGCGCTACAACGAGTGGAAGCGCGAGTTCGATCAATTCGTCGCAAACGGCACGCTCCCCAGCCTGTCGCTCGTGCGCATCAGCCACGATCACATGGGGGGCTTTGCCACCGCGCTCGCGGGCGTCAACACGCCGGAAGCGCAGCAAGCCGACTGCGACCTCGCGCTCGGCAAGATGGTGGAAGCGGTGGCGAAGAGCCGCTACGCCGCGGACACGTTATTTATCATCACGGAAGACGATGTGCAGGATGGACCGGACCATGTCGACTCGCACCGTGGCCCCGCGTACCTTGCCGGTCCGTACGTGAAGCAAGGCGCGGTCGTCAGCACACGTTTCAATCAGGTCAGCGTGCTGCGCACGATCGAAGACATCCTTGGCACCGAGCACATCAACCTGAACACGGCGTCTCAGCGGCCGATGGCCGATGCGTTCGATCCGCAACTCTCTGGCACGTGGACGTTCGCGGCCGAAGCGTCAACCGTTCTCAAGGAGACGAAGCTGGCATTGGTGGACGGCACGAGCGGCGTGCGCTTCGCCAGTGGTCCAGTGGTGAGGCCGCAGCGTGATGCGGCGTACTGGGAGGCGGCGACTGCGGGATTTAATTTCGCCGACGCGGACCAAGTACCGCCGGCGCTTTTCAACCGCGTGCTGTGGACAGGACTGATGGGCGATAAACCCTACCCCGCCGCGCAACCGACGGAGCACTGACACGGCAGGCTCCGCCGTGGCTGGTCAGGGTTGAACGCGGCGCGACGAGGAGAGGAGCGGGTGAACGTTATCGTTTACGCCGCGTGGCGGACACTGACCTCGCCCTGCGCGGGCGCTTTCTTTGACTGCGCCCCTCTCTTCGTCAGGACATCCATGGGCTGATACGGCGACGGCGAAAACTCTGGTGAACCGATGGGCGGCGTCATGGCAAACATGAACATGAACACGCTAAAAATCGTAAGACCGCCTGTAAACCCGGTAATCAGCAACAGTGCAATGGCGTCGGCCGACATCTCATCCTCCTGAGGAAAACGACCGGCCAGCTCTTCCCAATGAGCAGTCCGCTACCGCACCAGGTAATAAACAGGAACTGTGCCGGTCGCATCCATGACAGAGGCAACTGCCATGCCCGATCGCGATCGATGAAATCAGGCGTGTTTTTTTACATTCGTACGCGAGAAGCCTGAATCAGCCGCGGAAAAATTCACGTCCGCCTCGAAAAACTTCGCGGCAGAGCACACTGATTCGTGGAAAGGTGAAAACCGAGGGATGTGGTCATGCCGGGGGCGGGGATTGAACCCACACGCCCCTTTCGGGACCCAGGATTTTAAGTCCTGTGCGTCTGCCAGTTCCGCCACCCCGGCGTAATTCGTTGCCGGTCTTCCGAACCGGCCCGCGCTCTCAAGTCTAGACTAGTGCACCGTCGTTGAGATCGGCGTGATGGGCGTCAGCACACGCTCGATCATCTGTTCGAGCACGCCTTGCTCGATCTCGAATGGACCGGAGACGGCGGCGCCCAGCGTGATCTCGATCGCGATCACCACCCCGCCGCTTTCAAACGGATTCACGATCCAGCTCAGTCCTCGCAGCGCGATGTGCGTCTCTTCCCGCGCGGGATGCTTCGCGCGCTGCATTTCAGCGAGCATCCCTTGCAGCACGGCTCTCACATCGTCATCGGTCCACGCGCGCGGCTCACGCTCGATGCCGCGAATCGATCGCGTGGTGGCACTGTCTTGTCCGCGGAGCCAGATATCAACGTCGATGGTCACTGAAGGATTATCACACGCGCGTTGCGCCGGTCACGCTGTCCGGGGGCGTTACAGTAAAATGACCGGATGAGCAACGGATCGGCGGCGGGTAAACGGGTGGCGATGCTGGTGGAAGACGGATTCGACGATCTCGAAGTCACAGGACCGCTCGACGCGCTTCGCTCGGCGAGCATCCTCGTCACGCTCGTGGGCGCGACGGCGGGCGCGGAATACAAGGGCAAGCGCGGCATCGCCACCGTCAAGGCGGATATCGGCGCCGGCGCCGCCAAAGCCAAGGACTTCGACGCCGTCGTCATTCCCGGCGGCTACGCGCCGGACAAGATGCGCATGCGCCATGCGATGGTCGATCTCGTGCGCGACACGATCGAAGCGGGCAAACCCGTTGCCGCCATCTG
>JAISPN010000189.1 GCA_031274845.1 Acidobacteriaceae bacterium | reverse complement strand
TTTCATATCGCTGTTTTGGTGGACGTAATCGCAAAAACTCTTCATGTATACCGCGCAATAATCGTCATAAAACGCGGGGTTCGTCAACGGACCGAGCAGATTGAACGCGGTTCGCACGGCGAGCGACTTTCGCGCCGGGCCCGCGTGCCGCATCGAGGGATGAAACGTCGGCGCGAAGAAAAATCCGATGCCAACCTCGCGAAGACAGCGCTCGACAATCGCCGGCGAGGCCGCGACGTTCACGCCCAGCGTCTCGAAGACATCCGCGCTCCCCGACTGGCTCGACACCGAACGGTTGCCATGCTTGGCGACGCGCACACCGCTGGCCGCCACCACCAACGCCGCGCACGACGAGATGTTGAACGTGCCCGAACGATCGCCGCCGGTGCCGCAGGTGTCGAACACCTCGGAGACGCCGGTCACCTTCACGCCGTGCGCCCGCATCGCGTGCGCCAGACCGACGATCTCCTGCGGCCGCTCTCCTTTCATGGCGAGCCCCACGAGCAGACCGGCAACCTGCGCCTCGGACGCGCGTCCTTCCATGATCTCGCCCATGGCGGCGGCGGCCTCATCGGTCGTGAGGTGGGCGCGGCGAATCAGCTTTTCGATGAGTCGTGGAAACATGACCGCCCGTCCACTCCTTAATCCAGCCGTCCGTCGAGGAAGTTGCGCAACAACTGATGCCCTTCGCCCGTCAGAATCGACTCGGGATGAAACTGCACGCCGCACACGGGTAAGGTGCGATGACGAAGGCCCATGATGATCATCTGGTCATTGGTCATTGAATCGTTTGGTGATGGGCCATTGGTCCACGCCGTCACCTCCAGCGAGTCCGGAAGCCCGTCGGGGCTGACGACCAGCGAGTGGTAGCGGGAGGCCGGAAAGGGATGGCTCAGGCCGCTAAAGACACCGCGGCCGTTGTGTTCGATGAGCGAGGTTTTGCCGTGCATCGGCGCTGGCGCGCGGACGACCGATCCGCCGTACACCGCGCCGATCGCTTGATGTCCGAGGCAGACGCCCAGCATCGGCACCGTGCCGCCAAGCTGACGAATCACCTCCATCGTGACCCCCGCCTCCTCGGGACGTCCGGGCCCTGGCGAGATCACGATGCGGTCAGCGCCAAGGGCGGCCACCGCGTCCACCGTCGTCGCGTCGTTGCGCACCACGGACACCTTGGCGCCAAGCTCACCCAGGTACTGCACCAGGTTGTAGGTGAACGAATCGTAGTTATCGATGACTAACACCATGTCAGTGCCCTACAGCCCTTGCTGCGCGAGAGCGAGCGCCTTCAGCAGCGCCTGCGCCTTGTCGCACGATTCCTGAAATTCCGCCGCCGGCGTCGAATCGATGACGATGCCGCCGCCCGCTTGTACAAACGCTTTCCCTTTCGACATGACGACCGTGCGGATCGCGATGCAGAAATCGAGGTTGCCGGCAAAATCGAGATAGCCCACCGCGCCCGCATAGAGTCCACGCCCCGACGGTTCGAGGTCGCGGATGATCTCCATCGCGCGCACCTTCGGCGCGCCAGACACCGTGCCTGCCGGAAAACATGACTGAAGCGCATCGAGCCGGTCCTTGTCATCGGCAAGACGCCCTACCACCGTGGACGTCATGTGCATGACGTGCGAGAAACGTTCGAGCCCCATGAACTGCGACACGCGCACGGTGCCGTAGTCAGAGACGCGGCCGACATCGTTTCGCCCAAGGTCGACCAGCATCACGTGCTCCGCGCGCTCTTTCTCGTCGCGCTTCAACTCTTCCGCCAGCCGCGCGTCATCCTCCGCGTTTCGTCCACGGCGTCTTGTGCCCGCGATGGGATGCGTCTCGACACGCGACCCTTCCACACGCACCAGCATCTCGGGTGACGCGCCAACAATGGAGACGCCGCCCATGCGGATGAAATACATATACGGCGACGGGTTCACGTGACGCAGCGCGCGGTAGACCGTGAACGGGTCCGCGTCGATCTCGGCCTGAAACCGCTGCGACAGCACGACCTGATAAATGTCGCCCGCCGCGATGTGTTCCTGCGCCGTCCGGACCGCCGCTTCAAACTGTTCTTTCGTCCGGTTCGACGTCACCGTGAGCGGCGCGCCGTTCCCCGCGCGCGTGAGCGACAGATTGCGTTCGAGTTCCCGCTCGAGGAACTGAATCTTCGCGCACGCAAACTGGTAGAGCGCGTCGAGGTTATCGTCCGCGGTGATCCGCGCGTTGGCGATGATGAGAATCCGGTGCTGCACGTGATCGAACGCCAGCACCGTATCGAACAGCATGAAGCCCGCCGTGTCGGTGTCGTCTTCGCCCGTGCCGAGATCGCCAAGGACCGGTTCAAACCATGACGCCGCGTTGTAGCCAAAGTAGCCGACCGCGCCGCCGGTGAAACGCGGCAGATCGGGCACGAACGGCGACCGGAAGTCGGCCATCAGTTGACGCAAGGTCTCGACAAACGGCCGATCGCTCTTGGTGACGACACCGGCGCGTTCGAGCGTCGTCTGTCCGTCGCGCGCGCGGAGGATCAAAAACGGGTCTTTCCCGAGGAAGGAGTACCGGCCGACGTGCTCGCCTCCTTCGACGCTCTCCAGCAGGAACGCGTAGTCGGCATCCTCCGCGATTTTCAGAAAGGCCGAGACCGGCGTCAGCAGGTCGGCAACGATCTCCTTGACCACCGGCACGAACGTGCCGCGCGTGGCGAGTTCGGTAAATTCTTCAAATGACGTGAGCTTCATTCGGTCCTGAATTCTGAAAGACGCGCGAGCGCCGCCGCGCGCATGATGTCACCGGAGGGACGGACGCCGGTCCACCACTCGATCTGCTCCACGGCTTGCGCCACGAGCATGTCGAGCCCTCCGATCGTATCAGCGCCCATCGCCCGCGCGTCCTGCAAGAGACGGGTCTCCACCGGGTTGTAAATGAGGTCGTAGACCATCGCGCCGGTGAGATGCGACGCCTCGATCGGCGTGGCGGTGACGTTGGG
This sequence comes from Acidobacteriaceae bacterium, assembly GCA_031274845.1. Lineage (GTDB taxonomy): Bacteria > Acidobacteriota > Vicinamibacteria > Vicinamibacterales > CAVVIG01 > CADEEX01. The sequence goes on along the minus strand of JAISPN010000189.1, from coordinate 3,688 downwards.
GTGCATCCCGACCGGCGTGCAGTTGACCAGCAGATCCCACGACCCGGCCGCTGGCGGAAACGACGCCGCCCGCGCGCCGAGCTCTTGCGCAACAACCTCTGCGCGCCGCGCATCGCGCGCGTGCAGCGTCACAGACGCGCCAACCGAAGAAAGCGCCAGCGCCGCCGCTCTCGCCGATCCGCCCGCGCCCAGAATCGACGCGCGAAGGCCCGCGAAGTGCGTGTGCCGCGCCTGCAACGGCGCCAAGAACCCGGCCACATCGGTGTTCGTCCCGATCCAGCGAGTCCCCTCTCGCTTGATCGTGTTGATGGCGCCAGCACGAACCGCGATGTCGCTCACCTCGTCGAGCCGCTCGAAGAGCGGCACCTTGAACGGAATCGTGACGCTCGCGCCGCCAATGCCGACAGCCTCGGCAAAGGCGAGAAAATCATCGGCATCCGCGGCGGGACACGGCAGGTACACCGCGTCCAGACCGAGCGCCGCATACGCGCGATTGTGCATATCAGGCGAGACCGAATGCGCGATCGGCGATCCGGTCAATCCGTAGATCCGCGTCCTGGGCGTCAGGCTCCGGAACCGGTAGAGATCGAGCAGCGTCGCGGCCGTCACCTGACCGATGGAGGCGAGGTTCCCCGCATAGGTCCAGGCGGAGCCAAAGAGCCCCGGCAGGACACGAGTGATGAGGCCGGCCGGCCCCATGCCGATGATGATCGTGCCGTTCGCCCGCTCCTGCCGTAAGCGCAGCACGTCGGTCAGGCGATTAACACGCGCGGCGATCTTCACCATCTCCGCGCCGGTCGCCCGCATGGCCGCCGCACGCGCGTGCAGATCGTCCGGCACGCGGTCGAACTCGTGCGAGGAGAGGACGACCCGGCGTCCGCCTGTAGCGTCCATCACCCGGCGATAGTCGGCCTTGAATTCAACGTCGACGTACTCCGCGCCGAGCGCGAGCGCGCGTTCGAGTATCCGCAGCCGCTCGTCTTCCGACCCGCGGAACGATCCCCCTTCCCACGCGGCGCGGCAGGTCACGATGGCGGGATGCCGCCGCCCGGCGAGCGCCGCGGCCGGGTCCGGGTCGGCCACCGTATCAAGACGCAGCTCCACCAGATCCGTATCGAGGACGGCGTCTCGCTGACGAACGAGGTCGTCCGTCGTGTCAGCGGTGATCGTGGTGCAGAGCAGCGGTGTCGTCACAGTGTGGTTCCGTCGGATGTTCGTCCGTCTCGTTCAAACGTCAAAAAAAAAGCCCCTTCAACCGGAGGCTGAAGAGGCTCGAATAAATATCGTGTACGCCGGAATGGCAGGTTACGCCAGGGCGGTTGCCTCTTGTTGTGCGCGCCAATACCACCAGCCGTCCAGACCGAAACCGGCCGGCTCGAAGGGGCGCACGGGAACAAAGGCAGTGGTCATCATCACGACGTGAAGGGTGGACGATATCAAACGCGCGGCGACAGTGTCAACGAACGCGCCAATCTCTCACGCGCCCTGTGCGCTTCTCTGCCTATAATGCCTTCACGCTTTCCGCATGACCGCACGACGTGTCCTGTTCACTGTGAGCCTCGTCCTTCTGGGGCTGTCGGCGTTACGCGCCGATGAACCGAAGATGCCGGTGTCCGACATCCGGCCGGGCATGGTCGGCATCGGACGGACGGTCTTCACAGGGACGCGCGTCGAAGAGTTCAAGGCGCACATTTTGGGCGTCATTGAAAACGTCATCGGCACCCGGCGCAATCTCATCCTCGCCAAACTCGAAGGGGGACCGCTCGCCGACACGGGCGTCATCGCCGGCATGAGCGGCAGTCCGGTCTACATCGACGGACGGCTCATCGGCGCGGTCTCTTATGCGCTCGGCAGCTTCTCGAAGGAACCGATTGCGGGCATCACGCCGATTGACGAGATGACCGACGCGACCGCGCTCGCCGCATCGCGCGCGCCGGGCGCGCGCATTCACGTCACCTTCCCACTCACGAGCGACGGCCTGATGCACGCGTTTCGTCAGGCGCTCAACTGGAATCGTCCGTTCGCGGAGCGGCTTGACGACACGCAGTTTACGGGCGTTGCCGACGGCCCATTCAGCGGACGCGCGCTCGCGACCGAACTGCGCCCCATTGCCACGCCGCTCACGATGACCGGCTTCGAGTCGAGCATGGCCGACCTCCTCGGCGCCGCCTTTCGCGATCAAGGCTTTGTGCCGATGGCTGGCGCCGCGGGACTGCGCTCGGGCGACATGCCGTTTGACGGACCGCTCAAGCCGGGCGACGCCATCGGCATCCGGTTGCTCATCGTCGCTCACGAACGAGGCCCGCCCGGCTCGTGCAGGCAAATCGACGGCGACCGGGTCTACGCCTTCGGTCACCCGATGTACAACCTCGGGCCGATGCAGTTTCCGATGACGCGCGCCTACGTCTACACGGTGCTCTCAAGCCTCATGTCGTCGGCCAAGCTGTCGAGCACGAGCGACATCATCGGCACGTTCCAGCAAGACCGCGCGACGGCGATTGCCGGACAGCTTGGTCCCGCCCCCTCGATGTTGCCGGTCACGCTGACGATCGACAACGCGCGCGGCGGCGCCCGCACGTTCCACTTCACCGTCGTGCGCGATCAGATCTTCACGCCGCTCATGACCTACACCGCGCTTGTCAATACACTCGGGTCGTACGAGCGGCAGTTCGGCACCTCGACGTATGCGGTCGAGGGACGCGTAAAGATTGGCAAGTACAACGCGGTGCCGCTTCAGAACATGTTCTCGGGCGAGGGAGCCTCGTCGAACGCGGCGGCGTACGCGGTCGCGCCAATCACCGCGCTTCTCGGCAACGACTACGAAGAGGTCGCCATCGACGGGCTTGAGCTCACCGTCAAGTCGAGCGATGAGCCGAAGACGGCGACGATCGAGCGCGTGTGGCTCGACGATCCGAAACCAAGGCCGGGACGCACCGTGCCGCTCAAGGTGCTCCTGCGCACCTATCGCGGCGAGGATCTGCTCCGCACGGTCCCAATCGACATCCCGGCCAACGCCTCTGGCTCGCTCGCCATCGTCGTCACCGACGCGACGCGGTTGGTGCAGACGGAACAGCGAGAAGCGCGGCTGCCGCAACCGCGCAGCGTGCCGCAACTCATCAAGGCGCTCAACAAGACGCGCCGGAACGATCGCGTCTACGTGCGTCTGCTCGGAACCACTCGCGGCGCCGTGGTGCGCGGCGAAGTGCTCCCGTCGCTCCCGCCGTCAGTCCTCGCCGTGCTCGAAGGCGACAGAAGCGGCGGCAATTTCAATCCGCTCAGCACCACCACTCTTGGCGAATGGGAATTCCCGACCGAGCACGCGGTCAGCGGCATGCGTTCCCTCACCGTACCACTCGCGGCGAACTGACGCGCGCGCCTTCCGGACACTTATGGCTCATCTTCATCACGGACGAAGCCGCTTCAGCACCGCGGCGCTTGCCCTCCTCGCCGGACTTGGCCTCGTCGCGTCGCTCACCGCCTCGTCGCCACGCTTCTTCCACGCCGCGACGCAAGCCGATTTCTTGAAAGGCGACGCGGACAACCTGTCGATCGACAGCCGCGGGCAACTGGTCCTCGGGCCTGAAACCGCGCTCGTGTACGAAACGCCGTCGCCCTTTCTCTGGACCGTGACGCCGGCGGGAGACGGATCGCTCTTCCTCGGCACCGGCAACGACGGCCGCGTCTACCG
>JAISPN010000138.1 GCA_031274845.1 Acidobacteriaceae bacterium | reverse complement strand
GAATGGAAGAGAAACATAGGGGTTAAATCGTGACGTCGCCCGGACGTGCCACGGAATGCTGATGCGATGAACGGCAATCGCGCACGGAATAGGCTGCCAAACAATAACCTCAGCCTATTGCCTCTATTTTTTTCAATGCTCATATGTGTCATCGAATCTTGCCTAATATATTTGATCAAAAAAATAATCTTAAACAAGACAAATACCACAATTATCTGACTGAACACTTCAAATTCTATTAATGATGAGGTAGTCTATTATTAGGTCGCATGATCAACATTAGGTCTCATGACCGCATATAAATCATGCTTCTTATAGCCATTAAGCATATCTGTTACAATTAAAAGACTTTGAGAGACTCTGGAGAACTAACGTCAGAGGTGGGCTCGTTACCGCCGTGAATACCACGATTCGTCAACGACCAGACGCCGGGATTATGAGAGGACCAGATCGGGAAGTGAGGGGCGCTGCCGGCGCCTTAATCTCGCGCCTTTACACGGCAATACGTTGCCGCGAGCGTTTGAGGACGGCGGTATCCGGATAGAGGCGCACGCTGACGACGCGCCCCCATCTGACCTTGGTCAATTTGACGCAGTCAGTGCCAGCGTTGGTCTCGGTCCAGATGACCTCACCTGATGTCACAACGCGCGCTTAGGGGGTATTCATCACGCCCCGGAAATCGTTGCGCCGCTGCACGTTGAGTCGGCAGTCAGGACTGGCGCCGAACACGAACCTTGTGCGTGGTTGCGCTGACAAGCGTTGGAGACCGAAGATCCTCCTGCGCCGACGCAGCCGCGAACGCAATCGCGGCACGCACATCCGCATCGATGAGCGCTGGAACATCATCGAGGATCTCGGCCGACCGTCGCCCCCTCCACCACACTCGCCAGCACCGCCCGCAACGTGACACGCGTGCCTGCGATCACGGCGTCACCGCCCGCCACCCGGGGATTCCTGCTGATGCGATCGTGGTAATTGAACGGCATCGTCACTGCTTCTTATTCCATCTGGTCATTGGGCGAGTGGGGACGCCGGCGGCAGCAGTGAGTTCGCTGCCGCGTGAACGACCCCGATCCGCCAATGACCAGATGTCACATGTTCAGAGACGCGCGTTGATTGCGGCCCAGTTGATGACGTTCCACCAGGCGCCGATGTAGTCGGGGCGCCGGTTTTGGTACTTCAGGTAGTAGGCGTGCTCCCATACGTCGATGCCGAAGACCGGCTTCTTGCCGGCCATCCTCGGGTTGTCCTGATTCGCGGTGCTCTCGATCGCGAGCGTGCCGCCGGTATTGACGACCCACGCCCAGCCGCTGCCGAAGCGGCCGAGGCCCGCTTTCGTGAACTGCTCCTTGAATGTGTCGAAGCTGCCAAACGACGCGTTGATGGCATCGGCAATCTTCCCCGTCGGCGCGCCGCCCGCGTTGGGCGCCATGATCTGCCAGAACATCGTGTGGTTCACATGACCGCCGGCGTTGTTGCGCACCGCGGTCCGGATCGATTCCGGAATCGCGCTCAGGTTCTTGATGAGATCCTCGGCGCTCTTGCCCTGCAGATCCGCGTGCGCGTCGAGCGCCGCGTTCAGATTCGTCACGTAGGCGTTGTGGTGCTTCCCGTGATGAATCTCCATGGTCAGCTTGTCGATGTACGGTTCGAGCGCGTCGGTAGGATACGAGAGCGGCGGAAGTGTGTGAGCCATTGAGCGTCTTCTCCTTGAGCTAAGGATCGCGCGGCGCGCGATCCCAATCGAATCTTACGAAATGGACAGCATGCGATCGAGCGCCACTTTCGTCCAGTGCTTCTGGTCCGGTGGCACGACGATACGGTTGTGGACCTCGCCGTCAACTAAGCCTTCGAGGACCCAGAGCAAATGATTTGGCGACACGCGGAACATCGTCGAACAGAGACAGCCGAACGGATCGATCGACAACACCGTCCGCTCGGGCGCGACCTCGTCGGCCAGCCGGTTGACGAGGTGAATCTCCGTCCCCACCGCCCACACCGATCCCGGCGGACTCGATGTCACCTGACGAATGATGTACTCGGTCGATCCCGCTTCGTCCGCGGCCTGCACCACATCCCATGGCACTTCCGGATGGACGATGACGCGGATGCCGGGATGCTGCGCGCGCACCTGCTGAATCTGACGCGCGGTGAAGCGCGTGTGCACCGAGCAGTGTCCCTTCCAGAGGATGATGCGCGCGCGCCGCACCTCGTCCGCCGTGAGTCCGCCCCGCACGTCGTTCGGGTCCCACACGGCCATCTCGTCGAGCGGCACGCCCATCGCGTAGGCGGTGTTGCGGCCAAGATGTTGATCTGGCAGGAAGAGCACTTTCTCGCCGTGCGCCCACGCCCACGCAAGCGTCGCCGCCGCGTTCGACGAGGTGCAGACCACGCCGCCACGCTCGCCGCAGAAGGCTTTGATGGACGCCGCTGAGTTGATGTAGGTCACCGGAATCACGGACGCCTTGCTGTCGGCGCGCACTGGCGATTCTGCGTGCAGCATCGCCTGCAGTTCGTTCCACGCGATCTCAAGTTGTTCGGGATCGGCCATGTCGGCCATCGAACAGCCGGCGGCAAGGTCCGGCAATATCACCTGCTGGTGATCCGCGCTCAGCACGTCGGCGCTTTCCGCCATGAAGTGCACGCCGCAGAACACGATGAACTCGGCGTCCGGATGCTTCGCGACCTGATGCGACAGCTTGTAGGAGTCGCCGGTGTAGTCGGCGAACTTGATCACGTCGTCTCGCTGATAGTGGTGTCCGAGAATCACCAGCCGCCGGCCGAGCGCCGCCTTCGCCGCGGCAATCCGCGCGTCCATCTCCTCGTCGGACAAGCCGATGTACCGATCCGGCAACGGCTGCCGTTCGGCAAGACAACCTTTTTCGTACGCGGTGAGCAGGGGGATAGCGCCGGACACTCTGGCGATCGTAGCTGAAATGCTGGCGTCTCGTGATCGGGCGATCAGGCGACGCTCGACACGATGTTGTAGAGCGTGTCGCGTTCGAGCGGTTGACGGCCGGCCGCCGCAATCAGCCGCTGAATCTGTTTTGTCGTCATCGTCTCTGGCGTGCTCGAGCCGGCCATGTGGTAGATCCGCTCTTCCTGCACCGTGCCGTCGAGATCGTCCGCGCCGAACCAGAGCGCCGCTTGCGCCACATCAACGCCGGTCGCGACCCAGAACGCCTTGATGTGCGCGACGTTGTCGAGCATCAATCGCGCGACGGCGTGCACGCGCAACGTGTCGGCTGCCGTCGGTGCCGGCAACTTGCGCATCTGGTTGTTGTCCGGATGAAACGCCAGCGGAATGAACGCCTGAAAGCCGCCGGTCTCGTCCTGCAGTGCCCGCACGCGCAGCATGTGATCGATGCGCTCGTCGTTGGTCTCGATGTGACCGTAGAGCATCGTCACATTCGAGCGCATACCAAGCTGGTGCGCCAGACGGTGGATGTCGAGATATCGATCGGCGCCGCACTTCCCCTGCGAGATCTTCTTGCGCACGCGCTCGGCGAAAATCTCGGCGCCGCCGCCGGGCAACGAATCGAGGCCGGCCTTCATCAACTCTCGAAGCACCTGCTCGTCGGTCATCCCGTAAAGATCCGCGAAGAACGCAATCTCGACGGCGGTGAAGCACTTCAGGTGAATGTCGGGACGGATCTTCTTGAAGCCGTCGAGCAGATCCGTGTAGTAGCTGAACGGCAGATCCGGGTGCAGTCCGTTGACGACGTGAATTTCAGTGAGCGGCTGATGACTGCGGCTGCGCAGCTTCTCCCACGCCTGTTCGAGCGACATCGTGTAGGCGCCGGGATCGCCCGGCTTGAGCCGCGCGAACGAGCAGAAGAGACAGCTCGCCGTGCAGACGTTCGTCGCTTCGAGCCGGATGTTGTAGTTGTAGTAGGTGCGCGCGCCGTGACGCCGTTCGCGCTCAAGGTTTGCCAGCGCGCCTACGGCAAGCAGATCCGGCGTATCGAACAGACGGACGCCGTCGGCAAACGTCAGACGTTCACCGGCCGCCACTTTCTGTTCGATGTCGCCAAGGCCGGCAGACTGAATTCGAGAGCGCATGAATCGACCGCCCGGCAACCGGCTCGTGTTATTCGGTCACTCCGAAGATCTGGATACGGAGCGAGCGCGCGCGCGGACCATCGAGTTCCGCCATGAGAATGCGCTGCCACTGCCCGAGCACGACTTCGCCACCGCTCACCTGCAACGTGAGATTGTGGCCAAGCAGCAACGCGCGCAAGTGCGAGTCGGCGTTCATGCGGTCGCAGTCCGAGTGTTCGGGATCGTTGTGCATCCACTCGGCATCGCGCGCCACCATCTGATCGAGGAAGCGGCGGATGTCAGACAAAAGCGCCGTCTGGAATTCGTTGATGAAGATCGAGCAGGTCGTGTGCATCGACCAGAGACTGACCAGCCCCTCGCGGACATTGAAGCGCCGGACGAATTCCATGACGCGGTTGGTCAGGTCCACCAGCTCGATACGCTGGTCGGTCTGCACCACGATTGTTTCGCCGTGAATGGTGAGGCCTCCCACCTTCGCGGAAGCCACACCTTCAACCGGCTTTTCGCGAACAGTGACGGTCGAACTCTTGCTCATGCTCTCCTCGTGTACTTGGGTCGTCAAAACGATCGTCGAGCGATCGAGGTATCGTATTAGAAAAACCGTTGCAGAGGCAACCAAACAGCGGTTCCGCTATACTCACTACCCTCCGGCGGCCACAGACGGCGGCCGGATCGACCGTAACCACATAGACCCCCCGGCGGCCACGCGAAGTGGGTGCAATTCCCACACGGTCCCGCCACTGTAAGCGGCGAGCAACCCCTCACGCACGTCACTGGGCTCTACCGAGCCTGGGAAGACGAGGCGGCTGCCACGACCCGCAAGTCAGGACACCTGGCACTCCGGGGACGTCTTTTTTCGGCGCGTGAGACGCCGGGGAGAGCAGCCATGAGTTCGCCACGTGGCGGACAACGCACAGGCGTTGCCCGCATCCTTTCGCCAGTTTTTTCTCTTTTCTCCGCGTTTGCCGTTCTGTTGATCGCGTCCACCGCGGCCGCCGCCGATATCGCTGGCGAGATCCTCGACCCGTCCGGCCACGCCATCCCGCGCGCCTTTGTCCGCATCGTCACCGACAGCGGCACCGAGCTGAGCGCTGGTTTTGCCGACGAGACCGGACGCTTCGTCTTGACCGGCACCACGCCGTGCCAGATCGACGTCTCACTCAGCGGCTTCTCGCCAGCGACCATCCCCTGCCCTGCAGGGAACGTCACCCCTGTCGTGGTGACGCTGGCGCTCGCGCCCGTGCGCGAAGCGGTGATCGTGTCGGCCACCCGCACGGATGCGCCGCTGAC
>JAISPN010000070.1 GCA_031274845.1 Acidobacteriaceae bacterium | reverse complement strand
ACAGCACGTTCTTGCCGTAGATGCCGTCGGCGCCAAGCCCGTGGCGATCCTGAAAGCGCTTGAGCCCCTCGACGAGCGCGGCGTCGAACCGATCGTCCGCCGGACCTTTTGGCAGATCGCCACGTTCCATCAAGATCGCGCGCAGTTCGGCGACCCGTGGACCGCGATCGTTTTTGCGAAGCGTCGGTCCCGCCGTCGCATGCGTCCAGCCGCCGCGCGCGCGCTGGTCGCGCAGGTCGGCGAGCGCCTGTTTCACCAGACCGTAGACGAACGACGGCGGCGCGTACTGCTGGAGCGCGTCTCCCGGATCGTCCGCGGTCGAGATGTTGTTCAACACGGCGCTGGCATCGAACGGCCGGACGTTGTACGAGTTGGCGCGATCGACTTCTGACGGCACCGTGATGCCCCATCCGATGTCGTTCGCAAACCGCACGGCGACGCTTGAAAGCACGATCTCTAATGTGGCGGCGCTGTCCGCGGTGTGCGCGGCCGCGAGACTTGCAAGCAGGGCCGGGTCGTAGTCTTCCGGGTTCAGGCCATCTTCATTCGCGCGCGCGAGCGTCCGCATCACGCGTTCGCCCGCGGGCGTCAGGCCGGTGGCGTTGGTCCAGACCGGTTGGTAGTCGCGCGTCTGGTAGAAGGCGCTGACGGCTGGCAGCGTGTCTTCGAGACCGGGGCGCGTGATTGCCGCCGGCGGGTGCGCTAACACGGTTTCGAGCGGGGAGAGTGTGTCGGTCGTGACGGGACGAGCCGTGACGCTAACTCCCAGAAGGATCAGCGCGGCAACAAGCGGACGTGACATGCATCCTCCACCGAAAAGACGCGCGCTCCCGCTCGTCTTGCGGCTGTCGTCATTCGATTATCCCTGCACCTTGAACGTGGTTGGGAAAACTGGCTCTCATGATAGAGCATTCGCCGTGTGATGCCCTTTCGTCCTGAAAATACTGGCTTCAAGGGATGGGTTTCAAGACGCCGCGCCTCTACTGTGAGTAGACGTGACCGATGTTTGGATTCCTGCGGTTTCTGTCTCACAACACCGGCGAGGCGTCCGGACCCCGGACGGTGTGTCCCGAGGCGGACCCGCCTTCTGGATCGATGCGCGTGGTCGCGGTGCTGCCCGATATGCGCGATCGGCTGGCCTTCGCGCGCGTTGCCGGGCAGCTTGGGTGGACGTTCACGACGGTCGTGTCGTCCGCGGCGGTGGCCGGCGCGCTTCGTCCGGGGATTCCGCATCTGGTGATTTGCGATCGCGACTTATCGGGCGAGACGTGGCAGGAGGCGCTGCCGCGACTGGCCGCCATGCCGCACGTGGTCCGCGTGCTCCTCGCCTCGACGGTCGTCGACGAGTACTTGTGGGACGAAGTGATCAAGCACCGTGGCTTCGACGTGGTGGTGAAGCCCTACGACGCGGAGCGGTTACGTCGCGTCGCCGCGTTCGCGCGGTCCTCGATGCGGTGGCAATGATGCCGATCCATTCTTCACGCGCAGGGAGCCGATGATGACGCCGCTGACGGTTGCCGATATCGAGCGGTTGAAAGCCCTCGACACCTGCACGGTGTCGAACGCGATCGAACGCTTTGACGTGCGGTTGCGTAACGAAGGCTTCGCGCGCCGTGGCGTGTCGTGCCTGTTTCCACAGTTGCCGCCGATGGTGGGGTATGCGGTGACCGCGACGGTGAAGTCGTCGATCCAGCCGATGACCGGCGGAATTTATTACGACCGCATCGACTGGTGGTCCACCGTGCTGACCCTGCCCGCGCCGCGTGTGCTGGTGTTGCAGGATGTCGACGCCGTGGTGGGCTGTGGCGCGTTTGTCGGCGAAGTCCACGCCAACATCGCGCGGGCTCTGGGGTGCATCGGGTGCGTGACCAATGGCGCCGTGCGCGACGTGCCCGCGGCGGAGGCGCTCGGGTTCCAGATGTTTGCTGGCAGCCTCAGCCCGAGCCATGCCTACGCGCACATCGTGGGGTGGGGAGAGCCGGTGGAGATTGGCGGCTTAAAGATCGCGCAAGGGGATCTCGTCCACGGCGATCGGCATGGGTTCTTGACGGTGCCGGCGTCGATTGCGGCGCGTGTGCCAGATGTCGCGGCCACGCTCATCGAGCAAGAGCGTGCGCTGCTTGCGGAGTGTCAGAAGGCTGGGATGTCCATCGAGACGCTGCGGGCCTTGCTCGCGCGAATGGGGCCGTCAGCGAACAACACGCGCGTGACGGGCGGCAACGGAACCGTGTCATGACAGGACGGACTGTGGCGGAAACACGTGGGTGGCTGTGTCTGGCGGCCGTTGCCGTGGCGGTGGGCTGCGGGGCGTGCGCGAGTGGATCGCGCACGGACGAGGCCCCACGCTCGGCGACGCCAACGGTGGGTGTGGTGAAAGTCGCCCGAGAGACGCTCGACCGGCGACTCACGATGTCGTCGGAGTTGGTGCCGTTTCAGGAAATCGACGTCTACGCCAAGCAAGCGGGGTATGTGCGCCAGTTGCTCGTGGACTACGGCAGCCGTGTCACGGCGGGGCAGGTGATGGCGGTGCTCGAGATTCCTGAGCTTGAGGCGCAGCTCACGCAAGACGACGCGACCGTGCAGAACGCGGCCGATCGCGTGGCGACCGCGAATCACGAGCTCACGCGCGCGAAGGCGCAGCACGATGTGGCGCACCTCCAATACGAGCGGCTGAGCGGCGTGGCGAAGAGCAAGGCGGGTCTGGTCGCGCAGCAGGAAGTCGACGACGCGCACGGGAAGGATCTGGCCGCGGAGTCGGCCGTCGAGGCGTTCCAGTCGAGCTACGAAGCGGCGCAGAGCGCGTCGCTCGCGGCGCAAGCCAACCGTCAGCGCGATCGCGTGCTGTTTAACTACGCGACGATCACCGCGCCGTTTGCGGGGGTCGTCACGCAGCGTTTCGCCAATCTCGGCACGCTGATGCAGGCGGGCACGAATTCGAGCACGCAGGCGATTCCGCTGGTGCGCCTGTCGCAGGACGATCGGTTCCGTCTCGTGATCCCCGTGCCGGAGTCGTCCGTGCGCGATATCCACGTGGGCGATCCGGTGGATGTGCGCGTGCCGGCGCTCGGTCACACCTTTCCCGGCAAGATCACGCGCTTCTCGGTCGACGTGCAGGCGGAGACCAGAACGATGCACACCGAGGTCGACGTGCCGAACCCGGATCACTTGTTGATTGCCGGCATGTCCGCCGAGGCGACGCTCATCCTCAATCGCAGGGACGCGGCGCTGGCGATTCCGACACAAGCGGTCGCGCGTGAGGGGGAGAAGACGTCGGTGCTGGTCGTGGATGCGGCCGGCGCAATCGCCGAGCGCGCGGTCACGCTTGGCGTCGAGGCCGCCGATGACATCGAGGTGTTGTCGGGGGTGAACGAAGGCGATCTCGTGGTGGTGGGCGACCGCGTGGGGCTCAAGCCCGGCCAGGTCGTGCAGTCGAAGGTAGTGGAGCTGATGCACGCGAGCGCGGAGAAGTAGCGCTCGTCACGCGCAGAATTCTATGTCGCGGTTCTCGATTCGCAATCCGCATTTCATCGTCGTTGTCTGTCTGGCGCTCGTTGTCATCGGCGTCGCGAGCATCACACGCATGCCCGTCGATCTCTTTCCGACGATCAACATGCCGGAAGTGGTCGTCGCCACGTTCTACTCCGGGATGCCGCCGGAGGACATCGAGACCGACATCACCAATCCCCTTGAACGCTTCTTCACGCTGGCGAGCGGCATCGACCACATGGAGTCGCGCTCGCTGCTCGGCGTCAGCATCATCAAGGTGTACTTCCAGCCCGGCACGGACCCGGACGCGGACGTTACACAGTTGTCGAATCTCTCGATGGCGGACCTCAAGCGGTTGCCGCCAGGCACGCTGCCGCCAGTCGTCCTGAAGTTCGACGCGTCGAGTTTGCCGGTCGCGCTCGTTACGGTGAAGGGCGAGGGGCTCGACGAGACGCAACTGCACGACCTCGCGCAGTTCCAGATCCGCAATCAGATCGCGGTCGTCAAAGGCGCGTCGATTCCGCCCCCCTTCGGCGGAAAGTACCGTCAGGTGATGCTGAACGTCGATCCGTACAAGCTGTTCTCGCGGCAACTGAGCCTGATGGACGTGGTGCGGGCCGTCAACGACAGCAACCTGATTCTGCCGTCGGGCGACGTGAAGGTGGGGCCGTACGACTACTACGTCTACTCGAACAGCCTCGTGAAGAACGTCGAGGACATCAATAGCCTTCCGCTCAAGATGGTGGGGTCGAAGTGGGTGCAGGTGTCGGATGTGGGCCACGCGAGCGATTCGGCCCAGGTGCAATACAACATCGTCCGGGTGGACGGTCAGCGATCGGCCTACATTCCGATCATGAAACAGGGCGGCGACACGAGCACGATTGACGTCGTTGACGGCGTCCGCAACTTGACGGGGCGGTTGTTCGACGTGCCGAAGCAACTGGTCGCCGGGATTGCGTTCGATCAATCGGTGTTCGTCAAGGAGGCTCTCAATACCGTGCTCCACGAAGGGCTCATCGGCCTCGTGCTGACGACGGTGATGATCCTGATTTTCCTCGGCAGCATGCGCGCGACGAGCGCCGTGTTGCTCTCGATTCCGCTCTCCGCGCTGGCGACCTTCGTGGTCCTCTACATGATGGGCAGCACGGTCAACACGATGATCCTCGGCGGTCTGGCGCTGGCGTTTTCTCGGGTCATCGACAACTCGGTCATTTCGCTTGAGAACATCTACCGCCATCTCGAACTGGGCGCGTCGCCAGAGGCGGCCGCGGCGGAAGGGGGCTCCGAGGTCAGTCTGGCGGTGCTCGCGGCGACGCTCGTGGGCGTCGTCAACTTCTTCCCGGTGACGTTCCTCTACGGCGTCAGCAAGTACTTGTTCTCGGCGCTGGCGCTCGGCTTCAGCTTGTCGCTGATTGCGTCCTACATCGTGGCGATGACCGTCATTCCGCTCTTCTGTGCACGGTTCCTGACGACGGTTCACCACGGCGGTGAGGGCGTGGACGCGCACGCCTCGTGGGGGCAGCGGTTTACCGCCGCGTTCAATCGCGGGTTTAACAGACTCCTCGATTTTTACGAACGAGGCGTCCGGCGGGCGCTCGTGCGTCCAGCGGTGACCGTGGCGGTGCTACTGGGCGTGTTTCTCGCAAGTCTGGCGCTCTATCCGGCGCTCGGCCTCGCGTTCTTCCCGCAGACCGACGCGGGACAGTTCACGATCAACATCAAGGCGCCGACGGGGACGCGGCTTGAGATTACCGAGCAGTACGCCGCGAAAATCGAGGATCTCATCCGCCATGAGGTCGATACGCGCGATCTCAAGATGGTCGTGTCGAACATCGGCGTCGTGAACGATTTCTCGTCGCTCTACACGACAAACTCCGGCGAGTACACCGCGACGATTCAAGTCGCGCTCAACGAAGATCACGGCACATCGAGCCTGACCTACATGGACCGCGTGCAAGCGGCGGTGGCGTCGCAGTATCCCGAGATTCGCGCGTTCTTCCAGAGCGGGTCGATGGTCGACGCCATTCTGAACTCGGGGATGCCCGCGCCGATCGATGTGCAGGTCAGCAGCCGCGATCTCGAGATGACCTATAAAACCGCGCAGGATCTGTCCGCGAAGATTCGCGCGCTGCCCGGCGTCGGGCAGGTCTATACGCCGCAGGACATGAATTACCCCGCGGTGCGGTTGAACATCGATCGCGTGCACGCCGACGAACTCGGTTTGACCGAGAAGGACGTGGTTCAGAACGTCATCACGGCGCTCAACTCGAACGGGATGATCGCGCCGAACTACTGGGTGGATTACAAGACCGGCAACGACTACCCGCTGACGGTCCAATACTACGAGCACGGGAATGGCGCGATTGGAACACTCGCGGATCTCCGGCAGATTCCTTTGCGTGGTCCGCAGGTCAAGGTGCCGACGACGCTTGATTCTGTCGTGAAGCTGGAGCGGTTGCAGTCGCCCACCGAAGTCGATCACTACCAGATTCAGCGTGTCGTGGATGTCTACGTGACGCCGGCGGGTGAGGATCTCGGGAAGGTGGCGACGGCGATTCGGAAGGTCATCGCCGATTCGAAGTTGCCGGCGAATATCCGCGTCAACTTGCGCGGCATGGTCGAGGGGATGGAAGCGTCGTTCCGAAGCTTTGCGTTCGGCTTCATCATCTCGTTCGTGTTGCTCTATCTGATTCTCGTCGCGCAGTTCCGGTCGTTCACGGACCCCGTGCTCATCATGCTCGCGATTCCGATGGGGCTCGTGGGTGTCCTGATCGTGTTGCCGCTGACGCACACGACGCTGAACGTCATGTCGCTGATGGGCGTGCTGATGCTGGTCGGGATCGCGGGATCGAACAGCATCCTGATCGTCGACTTCGCGCACAAGCTCGAAGAACAGGGCGCGTCGGTGATGGATGCGGTCGTGACGTCGTGCCGCGTGCGTCTCCGTCCGATTCTGATGACGTCGCTCGCCACCATCATCGGGATGGTGCCGATGGCGATGAAGATGGGCGCGGGGGGCGAACAGTACACGCCGATGGCGCGCGTGATCATCGGGGGTCTCACCGCGTCCGTCGTGCTGACGGTTTTCATCGTGCCCGCCGCGTATGTCCTGCTGTATGGCAAGAGAACGCATGGCGGCACGGTCGTGCCACCCGACCACTCCGCCGAGCAGGTGGCGTCATGAGACGCATAGTTCTTGCTGGTGTCGTGTGCGGGGTGTGGCTGTGTCCGGGAGTGGGCGCGGCGCAGACGCCTGCGGCTGGCGTCACGCTGACGTTGAAGGACGCGGAGCAGATGGCGTTGCGGAATCATCCGCGCGTCCTTGCCGGTCAAAACGACGTGGCGGCGAGCCGCGCGCATGTCGCGGCGGCGCGGTCCACGTATTTCCCCACGCTCTCTGGCGAAGTCACCGGATCGGCGGGGAACAATGGCGCGCGCATCGGGGCGGGGGCGCTCTCGGCGTCCGCGTTGTTCAACCGGTTCGGTCAGGGCGTGGTGGTGTCGCAGCTCATCACCGATTCTGGCCGCACGCCGAATCTGGTGGCGGGCACGCGGCTTGAGTCGCAGGCGAGCGAGCAACATCTGCAAGCCACCGAATACGACGTGCTGCTGGCGGTGAACCTCGCGTTCTTCGATGTCTTACGGACCGAGGCGCTTGTGAAGGTGGCCACGGACACCGTGAAGGCGCGGCAGACGCTGCTCGATCAGGTGACGGCGCTTGCCGCGGGCGGCCTCAGATCGCAGCTCGACGTCAACTTCGCCGAAGTGAACGTGTCGGACGCGAAGCTCTTGCTGCTCAATACCCAAAATGATTTAGAGAGCGGCTACGCGCAGCTTGCGCGCGCGCT
>JAISPN010000242.1 GCA_031274845.1 Acidobacteriaceae bacterium | reverse complement strand
CGGCTGTGGCGGATGGTTTCCTCCAATTTGTGGATACGCGCCTCAAGCAGATTGCCGCGGCTGGCGCCATCGTGGTGCTGGCGACGCACGATCTGGATCTCGCCGAAGGGCTCATCACGCGCATGGCAATCGTCAGGAACGGACGCTTGATTGCCGACGCGACAGCGACGCCGCAGTTGCGGCAGCAGTACCGCGCGCAGGTAGAGGCGGCGTGATGTTTTTCCGCACGGCGCTCCTCGTGCTCAGGAAAGACGTGGCGATCGAACTCCGCAGCTACGAGATCGTGTCGACGACGGTCTTTTTCGCGCTGTCGTGCGTGGCGATTCTGTCGTTCGCGTTCGTCAACGAAGGACAGGCGCCGGAGGGAACCGCGGCCGGCATCCTCTGGATTGCCATCGCCTTCTCCGGCACGCTCGCGCTGGGACGGACGTTCGAACGCGAGCGGTACGGCGAAACGCTCAAGGCGCTGCTTCTTGCGCCGGCGCCGCGTCCGGCGATCTATCTGGGCAAGATGCTCGGCATCGTGGCGTTGATGCTGGCGACCGAGATCGTGCTGGTGCCGATGGTGAACTTCCTGTTTGCCGCGTCGCTCTTCGCGCGTCCCGGCCTGCTCGTCGTCATCCTGCTGCTCGGCACGGTTGGCTACGCCTCGGTGGGGACGCTCTTTGCGGCAATGCTCGTCCGCGCCCGCACGCGCGACGTGATGCTTCCCATCCTGTTGTATCCGATTACGGTTCCGGTAATCATTGCAGGCGTGCGGGGGACATCCGCGCTCATTGCCTCGCCGGTGGATGATGCGGTGGCGCAGTTGTGGATTTCGCTGCTGGCGTTTTTTGACGTCGTGTTCGTGACGCTGGCGCTCTGGACGTTCGAACCGTTGATGACGGAATAAGGCAGGCAGGTCAGAGATGAGAAAAGCATTCGTGCCGTTGGTCGTGCTTGGCGCGGCGATGTTCGCCTACGCGCCGGTGGCCATCGCCCACACGCCGTACGAATCGACGATGCTTCTGATTCAGAAAGTGTTCTACTTCCATCTCGCGGCGTGGGCCGGGCTAGGGCTCGCGATCAGCGTGTGCGGCATCGCGAGCGCCATCTATCTTTTCAACGGCTCGAAGGTCGCCGATCGTCTCGGCGTCGCTGGCGCCGAACTCGTCGTCGTCTTTTGCACGTTCGGGATGATCAGCGGATCGCTCTGGGCGCGCAAGGCGTGGGGCATCTGGTGGGGGTGGGACCCGAAGCTCACCATGGCCTTCATCATCGATCTGGTCTTTGTCGGCTACATCCTGGTGCGCCGCTTTGGCGGGCCTGGCGCGGAGAAGCTCGCCGCCGCGATGGGGATTTTCGGATTGGCGACCACGCCGTTCATCTACAAGGCGGCCGACTGGTGGCGCACGATTCACCCGCAGACGAGCGTCATGAAGACGCTCAGCAACACCGAGGGGGGCGCCATCATGTGGTCAACCGTCTGGTTTTGTATTGTGACGTTTCTCCTGCTCACCGTGCTGGTGCTCGCGGCGCGCACGCGCCTCGAACGGCTGAAGACCAGACTGGACGAGCTCTATCTTGCCGCAGAGGACTTATGACGCTTCGCCGACTTTGGATGCTGGTGCTTACCTTTACGCTCACCGCGTCAACGCTCTTCGCGCAGCCGCAGCCGCCGGTTGACGGCTTCGTGCCGGCGCAGTCGCTGCCGCCAACCGAGCAGTTGCCGGCCGCGCCGCTGCTGATTGCGGCGTACTCGGTGTTTCTCGTCCTGATGATGGGGTATCTCTGGACGATCTGGCGCCGTATCGGAAAGGTCGAGCAGGAGATGCAGGAGCTCGCAAAGCGCCAGTCAGGCCAGCCGCGGTGACCGCCGGTCACTTCATCTTCATTCCCGCCGTCCTCGTCGTCGGCATCGCCCTCGGCTGGGTGCTCGGCGCCCGCGCCGCGAAAGATGCCTACGCGATGGAGCTCAAACGCCGCGAAGAGCGCGCAGCCAAGGCGGCCGCCAAAGCCGCTGCGAATAAGCCGTAGCCACTCACCTCTGGCGATTAGGTCATCGGGGCATTGTGAACAGCTCCCCTTGCCTGCGTGCGGGAGAGAGCCTCGTCATCGTGCCCTCAATCGATCGATGACCAGAGGAAACCTGTTCGATGGTGCGTAAACGTCAGCGCCCAGATTCGAGGCGGCGGATGAGCGGGGCGGGTAGGCCAGCCTCGGTCATCTTCTGTTGCGTCAGTGCAATCTGGTAAGGGACGCGGATGAGATCGAGCCGCGCGGTGCCGGTGTCGTAGAGCGCATACGCGGCGCGCGGATCGTTGTCGCGCGGCTGGCCGACCGATCCCGGATTGATCAAGTAAGCAGCGTCCGGTTCGATCTGGACGGTGCATTCGCGGGTGGTCCGGTTCAGGAGATCGAGCGCCGTGCGGGTGCGGCGGAACACCGTCGACACGTGGGTGTGGCCGTAGAAGCCGATCGGCTGCGCGAAGTGATCGAAGGCGAGCCGCGCATCGAACTCGTCGAAGAGGTAGAAGTCTTCGTCAAACGGCGCGCCGTGGCAGATCGTGATGCGCTCGTCGGCCGTCACCGGTCCTTG
>JAISPN010000149.1 GCA_031274845.1 Acidobacteriaceae bacterium | reverse complement strand
GCCGGTTCGTTTCGCTGGCCCCGGTAGGGCGGCGGCGCGAGAAACGGGCTGTCGGTTTCAACGAGCAGCCGATCAAGCGGCACCCGCCGCGCGGTCTCCCGCAACTCCCCTGACTTTGGAAAGGTGACGATGCCGGAGAAGGAGATGGAGAAGCCGAGCGCGAGCGCCGCGTCGGCAAGCGCGGGTGAGCTGGTGAAGCAGTGCAGCACGCCGCGCAGCCGCCCCTCCCCTTCTTCCCGGAAGATCGTCAGCGTGTCCTCTTCCGCTTCGCGCGTGTGGACGACGATCGGCAGATCGCGCGCGAGCGCAAGACGGATCTGCTCGCGGAAGACCACCTGTTGCAGATCGCGCGGCGACAAATCGTAGTGGTAATCGAGACCGATTTCGCCGATCGCGCGCGCGGCGGGCGTCGTGTCGAGTTGCCGCGCGACGGTGGCCGTGGCCCGCGACGGATCGCCGGCGTAGCGTCCGGCATGATGCGGGTGGACGCCGATGGCGACGCGCGATTCCGGCCAGAGCGTCACGACGCGTTCGGCCTGTGATACTTCCCCTTCGTGTCCCGCTTCGAGAATGACGAGGACGCGTTCGAGCCCCGCCGCTTTCGCGCGCGCGATGACGGCATCGAGATCGGGGATGTAGATGTCGTCCGCTAAATGGCAGTGTGAATCGATCATCGCAATCCGGACGGCAAACGCGGCGAGCTGAGGAGTTCGGTGAATACCTTCCAGCGGCGTGACGGATCGGCAGGCGTGCCGCTCCGCGCTTCGACGTAGTCGCGGACGAGATCCTTGCCGAGGTTGTAGTTGATGACGTAGCTGCGATAGTCGTCCATGAACCGTGTCCGCTGTTCGGCGCGCGCCGGCGCCATCAGCGCAAACTTCGTGAGCCATGCGGCCGCCGCCGCGCGATCGATCTTTTTGTCCAGATATTGACGGGCCGCTTCGTTGCCGGCGTACGACAGCGTGTCGGCGAGCGCCATCACCGCGTCATACTCCGCCGCTTTCGACCCGTCCAGACCAGCGGCCGGGAACAGGACATCGCGTTCGAAGGCGATGCGTTCGTCACCGGGAAACGCGACGTCGACGCCGTAGTTCGCGCTCCCTTCGGCGACGAGCGACTGTGGCGAGAAGAGCGGATAGACGCTCATCTCGACCCAGCCGCGTTCGTTGACCAGATGCTGTTCGAGCAGCACGTTATAAGCGTGATGGCCTGGATAGCCTTCGTGGCAGGCAAGGTCGATCGCGCGATCGATGAAGATCGGCAGGTCGGTGTTCACCTGAATCAGGCTGCGGTACTGGCCTTGATACCAGTTGTAGCCGCTCCACGATTTGTTCGTGACGTATTCGACCGTGAAGCTTTCGGTCGGCGGCAACGCGACGTGCGCGAGCGTGCGCTGACGGCACTCCGCGATGGCGCGGTCGAACACGTTGGAGAGTCGATCTTTCGGGATGACGAACTGCTGACGAAACGTCTCAAGCCGATCGGCAACCGATCCCGTCCCCGGCAGCCGCTTGTCGAGATCGGCAATCGCGCGCTCAAAGAACGATTCCGGATGGCTTGGCGCGACGGCGTCGTACAGCGCCTGTGATTCCTCGTCGAAGGTGAACGTTTTCCCCAAGAGCATGTCGATCCGCGCGCGGACGGCTTGCACCTGACGGCGAAGGTACTCGTGACGAAGCGTCGTCATCTCCTCGTCGCCGGACGGGATGCCCGCCAGATCGCGCAGCAGGCTGTCGGCGGTGGCGCCCAATTCGTCGAGCGGCGTCTTCGCGTGCTCGCTCTCCTCTTTCCATGCGGGCGGTCCGTAGTACGCGTCGACGTAGCCGCTGTCGTGCTGACCGACGGCCAGCACCAGCTTCACGTAACGCTCCGCGACGGCATTCATATCGGTGCTCCGTGGGGAGGATGTTGCGCACGCGGTGACGAGCATCGTCATGACGGCCGCGATGACGCATCCACCAAACGCGCGCATCGCGCTATCTCACCCGCGCGCCGGGCGGCGGCGGCGTGTCGAAGCTGACGAGTTCCGGCTTCCCTCCCTCGACGCTGGCGGCGAGCACCATGCCGTTTGATTCGATCCCCATCAGCTTTGCCGGCTTCAGGTTGAACACGACGGCAATCGTGCGGCCGACGAGCGCGTCGGGTTCGTACGCTTCCGCGATGCCGGCGACGATCGTGCGCTGGTCGACGCCGGTGTCGACCGACAGCTTCAGAAGCTTCTTCGACTTCGGCACCCGCTCCGCGGCGAGCACCTTCGCGACGCGCAACTCCACCTTCATGAAGTCGTCGATCGAGATGAGGCCATCGACACCGGACGCCGGAACTGGCGTTGGCGCTGCGGCGGGCGGCTGCATGGACGGCACTGCGGCGGGCGCTGGCGCAGCAGCGGCCGGGGGCTGATTCGCGTCTAACGATTCACCTGTGGACATAGCGCGGAGTTCCTCAATGGACTGTTCAATTCTGGGAAAGAGCGGCAACGTTTCGCCAAGCGTTATGCCGGGCGTCAACGTGCCTGTGGCAAGACGGCGCCACGACTGTGGCTCCGCCGTGACGCCGACAAGCGTCAGCGTCTTCTCCGCGGTGCCGGGCATGAAGGGACGGAGCAACTCGGCGATGACGCGCACGGTGTCGGCCACGACGAAGAGCGTGGTTGCCAGTTCCGCGGACGTTCCGGATTTCGCGAGCTTCCACGGTTCGCGCGCCACGATGTAGCGATTGCTCGCGGCAACGAGATCCCAGATCTCGCGCAGCGCGCCGCTCAGGTCGAAGGCAAGCGTCAGACGCCGCGCCTTGTCGATGGCCGAGTGCGCTGATGCGGTCAGCGACTGTTCAGGCTCACGGAGTAGTGACGGCTCCGGCGTTGGCACCCGCCCCTCGCAATACCGATGGATCATCGTCGTCGCGCGGCTGACCAGATTACCGAAATCGTTGGCGAGATCGGCGTTGTAGCGCGTCAGGATCGCCTCGTCGCCGAAGTTCGCGTCCTGACCGAGCACCATCTCGCGGAAGACGAAGTAGCGAATCGCGTCGAGACCGAAGCGCTCGATGTAATCCTCTGGCCGCGCGACGTTGCCGAGCGACTTCGACATCTTCGCGCCGTCCATCAGCCACCAGCCGTGGCTCACGATCTGCTTTGGCAGCGGCAGGCTCGCCGCCATCAGAAACGCGGGCCAGTAGATCGCATGCTGACGGACGATCTCCTTGCCGATGAGGTGCACGTCGGCGGGCCAGAATGTCTGGAAGCGCGCCTTCGCGTCCGGCGACGGGTCGCCGTAGCCGACCGCCGTCATGTAGTTCGTCAGCGCGTCGAACCAGACGTACATCACATGCGCCGGATCGTCCGGGACCGGAATGCCCCAGGTGAGCGACGTGCGACTGATGCTGAGATCGTCAAGGCCCGCTTCGAGAAACGAGAGCACCTCGTTGCGGCGTCCGGACGGCACGACGAAGTCGGGGTGCTGGCGATAGTAGTCGAGGAGCGGCTGCTGAAAGGCCGACAGCTTGAAGAAGTAGCTCTCCTCTTCGATCTTTTCGACGCTGCCGTGGCAGGTGGGACAGCGCCCGTCAACCAGTTGCGTCTCGGGGACGAACACTTCGTCGACCGTGCAGTACCAGCCTTCGTACTTCCCCTTGTAGATAAAGCCGCGATCCCGGACCGCGCGCCAGAGCGCTTGCGCTCCAGCGTGATGACGCGGCTCGCTGGTGCGGATGAAATCGTCGTGGCTGATGTTGAGCGCCGGCAGGATGTCGCGGAACTTCCGCGCCGTCTCATCGGCAAACGCCTTGACGGGCAGCCCCGCCTTCTTCGCCGCGCGTTCCACTTTCTGGCCGTGCTCGTCGGTTCCTGTCAGGAAGAACACTTCATCGCCGTTCAGGCGATGCGCGCGCGCCACCGCGTCGGCCACCATGCTGGTGTAGGCATGGCCCAGGTGCGGCTCGGCGTTGATGTAGTAGATCGGCGTGGTGATGTAGAAGCGGCTCACGATAGAGAAGGCGCGTCCTCTCGCGCGCGGTACGCGTGCAGGGCCAGCGCCTGCACTTCCTTGATCGGCAAATTCGCCTGACGCGCCAGCGTGGCGCAATCCTCAAACTCCGGTATGGCGTTGACGATCTGTCCGTCGCGCCGCGCGAGCTTGACTCGCACCGCGCCGAGCGACGTTTCCACCGTGACGAGTTCGCGCGGCAGGATGTCGCGCGCCACTTCGTGATGGCGCAATCCAATGGTGGTAGTTTCTCGAAAGATGATCTCCGTCATGGCGCCGCGGAGCACTGGTGGCGCGATCACCGTCATCAGCGTCCCCGGACGGTTCTTCTTCATCTGCGCCGGCACGAAAAACACGTCGAGCGCGCCCGCCTCGTGCAACCGGTCCATCGTCGGTCCGTACAATTGCGGGTTCATGTCGTCGATCTCGCACTCGATGACGACAACCCGGTCGCTGGCGGCGGTGTCGAGCGCGTCGCCAATGACCACGCGCAGCACGTTCGGTGCCCCTTTTGGATCGCGCGTGCCGGCGCCGTAGCCGGTCTTGCGCACGCGCATGGCTGGCATGGCGCCAAATTCGTGTGCATACGCGGTGGCGAGCAGCGCGCCGGTCGGCGTCACCAGTTCTTTGTGTACGCGGCCGCTGTAGATCGGCGTCGACCCGAGTAGCGCCAGTGTCGCCGGCGCCGGGACGGGCAGCGTCCCGTGCGCGGTCTCGACGGTGCCGCCGCCGACGTTCAGCGGCGAGCAGACGATCCGATCGACGCCCGCCCATTCCATCGCGAAAACCGCGCCGACGATATCGACAATCGAGTCGAGCGCGCCGACCTCGTGCAGATGGACACGATCGAGCGGCATCTGGTGGATCGCGGCTTCAGCTTCGCCAAGACGGACAAACAGCGCCTTCGCGCGCTCGCGTCCAGACGGAGAGAGCGCCGACCGATCGATCAGCTGATGAATTTCCGCCAGACTCCGGTGCGCATGGTGGTGATGCGTGGACGGTTGCGCCCCGCGATCGTGGCTGTGCTCATGGCCGTGCGTGTGACCGTGATCGTGGCTATGCGCGTGATCGTGCGCGTGGGAATGCTCGTGCGTATGGCTGTGTGCCGGCATCGCGCTTCCTTGCTCGTGGACCGTGAACTTCGTGGCGGCGATGCCAGACCGAAGCACCCGGTCGGCTGTCACCGAGTAGCCGTCGATCGTCAGGCTGCCGAGCGCGCGTGTCAGATCGCCTATCGGCAACCCGAGGTCGATGAAGGCGCCGAGCAGCATGTCGCCCGAGATGCCGGAGAAGCAATCGAGGTACAGAACCGAAGTCATCCTGCACCAGTATCCCTTACAGGCGCCCTGCCCTCCTAGATCTGGCCGAGTTCACGAAAGCTGTAGTAGCGCGTATCGGCGAGGACGAGGTGATCGACAAGCGCGATGCCGAGCAGCGTGCCGGCCGCCGAGAGCCGCCGCGTCAGGTCGCCATCTTCGTGGCTCGGCGTTGGATCGCCGGATGGATGGTTGTGGAAGGCGACGATGGCCGCCGCTCCGCCAAGCATTGCCGTGCGGTAGACGTCGCGCGGCTGGACGATGGTGGTGTTGAGCGTGCCGGTGGCGATGATGGTGGTCCGGAGCACGCGGTGCCGCGTGTCGAGCAGTACGATGCCGAAGTGTTCGACAGGACGCGCGCCGAAGGCGGGGAGCAGATAAGCCGCCGCCTCTTTCGGCGTCCGGAGTTGCACGCGCGCGGATGGCGCATGCGTCACCGTACGGCGCCCAAGCTCGACAGCGGCGAGCAGTTGCGCCGCTTTCGCCAGCCCCACGCCGGGGACCCGCGCCAGATCGCCGATGGTGGCACGCGCGACGCCGTGCAGCGCGCCGCTCAGGTCGAGCAGTTCGTTCGCGACCTCGATCGCATCGGCGCCACGGCGTCCACTGCCGAGCACGAGCGCGACCAGTTCGTTGTCGCCGAGCGCCAGCGCGCCATGACGCAGCATCTTTTCGCGCGGACGATCGTGCAGGGCGAGCGCTTTCACGGTGCGGGAACTCGAACGATACGCGTATACTTCGAGGGATGTTGTTGCGCGCGCGCGTCGCTCTGGGTGTGTTCGTTCTTGCTGTCGTCACCGCGTCCTGTGGTGGCGAGCCTCCCACTAAAGAAATGCAGGATGCACAAACGGCGATCGACGCGGCGAGAGCGTCCGGCGCCGACGTCTACGCGGCCGACGAGTTCCGCGCGTCGCAGGAGGCGTTGCAGCATGCGCAAGAGGCGGTGGGACAACGTGATTACCGCCTTGCGCTGAACCATGCGCTCGACAGCCGCGAGCGGGCGCAGGACGCGGCCAACGCCGCCAAAGCCGCACGCGACGCCGCACGCGCGGCCGCCGACCGCGCGCTGACCGACGCGCGTACCGCGCTGCTCACGGCACACACTCATCTCGCCAGCGTCGAGGCGCACGCCAACGCCAAAACCCTTGCGACCGTCAAAGAGACCTTCGCCACCGCGCAGGATCGCTTGCAAGAAGCGGGCACAGCCTTTGCGCGGGAAGATTACGTGACGAGCACGGCGGCCGTCACCTCAGCGATGGAAGAAATTTCCTCGGTGAACGGAACGCTCGACGCCCTGTCCCCGCCCGCATCACGCCGCCGACGGTAGCCCCGCCGCACGCCCGAGCGTGCAGGAATTGCATCATCGGGTCATTTCATCTGGTCATTGAGTGAGACGGATACCACTGGCCGTCGCAGATGACTTCGGCCCAGCCGGTCAGGATGACGTGCGGGCCGGTCCAGTCGACCCATTGCGCGCCGCCCGGGGCGATGACTTCGCCGGCGCGGTTGGCGCCGCCGTGCGCGGCGGCCGCGACCCACGAGGCGCAGGAGCCGGTGCCGGACGAGGTGGTGGGACCGACGCCTCGTTCCCAGATCCGGATGCGCGCGCGGGACGGGGTGTCGAGCTGGACGAACTCGACGTTGGTCCCCTCCGGAAACGCCGGGTGCCGTTCGAGAGCCGCCCCGAGCCGCGCGAAGCGTTCGTCATCCGGCAGCGGACCGAGGACGATCGCCTGAGGATTGCCCATGTTGAGGACGACGAGCGTCACCACTTCCCCGCCCGCCTCGATCTGACGCACGGCAATCCCGGCCGGTTCGCCCATGTCGGCGCGAAAGGTTTGACGGCTGCCATCGACGCCGGTGCGGGTCAGAATCTTGATGCCCCCTTCGGTGTCAATCGTCAGCGTGATCCCGGTGTCAGTCTGGTTGCGCGCCAGAAGCGCCGCCAACGCGCGGACGCCGTTCCCCGAGACTTCGGCGCGGCTGCCGTCGGCATTCAAAAGACGCATCGAGGCTCCAGCATCAGTCCGGCGATAGACGATGAGACCATCCGCGCCGACGCCGTGAAGGCGATGACAGATGGCGCGCGCGAGGCGATCGAGCGGCTCCGTCGTGACGAAGCGCTCTTCGATGTACAGAAAATCGTTGCCGTAGGCGTGGGCTTTGGCGAAAGGGATCATTTGCGGCAAAACGCGAGAAGGTGCCACCCGAAGCGCCGGACGAGCGGGCGTGGCAGCAGGTTGAAGGTGCCGACAAAGGCGCCGTTGTAGATCGCGCCCTTCCATCCTTTGTGCAGGCGCGAGTGGACGGGAAACCGCTCGGGGACGATGCGCACGTCACGAAAGTCAGCGAGCAATGTCCGGAATTCGCCGATGCTGTATTTGAGCAACACCGGGGCATCGTCGTGTTCGAGGCCGACCTTCATCAACTTCGAGAGCGTGTTCAGCCACGAGATCCGGTTGTAGACCTGAAAGATCGCGGCGCCGCCCGGCTTCAGCACGCGATGGCACTCGGCCACCAGACGCTCGGGGTGCGCGGTGTACTGCACGACGCCGTGCGCGTAGACGAGATCGAACGTCCCGTCGGGAAACGGGAGCGCTTCGGCGTTGGCGACGTGAAAGTCGCCGGCCAGTTTCTGCTGCGCGAAGTTCG
>JAISPN010000141.1 GCA_031274845.1 Acidobacteriaceae bacterium | reverse complement strand
TCGCGTTGTTTTTGTGGTGCATGGGCTGGTTTGCGTGGACGGCGTGTGAGGTATTCAACAAGAAGGCTATTGACGATCCGTTGCGGCCGCTGCGTGCCAGCTTGTTGATTGCCTTGGTGGCCTTCTTCGTGATGGCGTTGTCGCATGATGCCTATCGGCAACGTGTGCTCTGGCTGCTGTTCGCCATCATCTGCGCCGCTTCTCAGCCGGGTGCGTTTGCGCGCGTTGCTGGTGAGCCGACGCGCGTGCGCGTGCCAGAACCGGATCGTGCCTGATGTGTGGGCTTGTAGGCGCATGGGAATGGTCTGGTGCGAGCGTCGATCGCCGACGAGAGACGATCGCGCGCATGAACGCCACGCTCACGCACCGAGGCCCGGATGACTCGGGTGTTGCGCTGGAGGACGAAGGGGTTGGGCTGGGATTCCGGCGTTTGGCGATTATCGATGTGTCGCCGGCGGGGCACCAGCCGATGGTGTCGGCCAATGGCCGCTACGTCATCACCTACAACGGCGAAATCTACAATCATCGCGAGCTGCGTGCGGAGCTCGATGGCGTCAATTGGCGTGGCACCTCGGACACTGAGGTGTTGCTCGAAGCGTTCGCGCGGTGGGGGATCGAGGCGACGCTGCAGCGGCTGATTGGTATGTTTGCGATCGCGTTGTGGGATCGGCAAGAGCGCCTCCTGACGCTCGTCCGCGATCGTCTCGGCATAAAGCCGTTGTACTACGCGGTTCAGCCCGGTCAGCTGCTGTGGGGATCGGAGCTGAAAGCCTTTCGCGCGCTCCCCGGTTTCGATGCCGCGCTGGACGAAGACGCGTTGCAACTCTATTTTCGTCTCGGCTATGTTCCCGCGCCGTACTCGATCTATCGTGGCGCGCGGAAAGTCGAACCGGGCTGTTATGTCATGTGCCGGGCTGGTGAGACGCCGCAAGTCCACCGGTACTGGAACGCCACTGCCGCCGCTCGCCACGGTCTCGATGATCCGCTTCGTCTGAATGATGCCGAGGCAATTGATGCGCTGCACGGGTTGCTGGCCGACGCGGTGACGCGTCGCATGGTGGCCGATGTTCCGCTTGGCGCATTTCTGTCTGGCGGTGTCGATTCGTCAACGGTTGTCGCGCTGATGCAAGCGGCGTCGTCTCGTCCGGTGCGGACCTTCAGTATCGGTTTCTCCGAGCCGGCATACAACGAAGCGCCGTTTGCCACGGCGATTGCCACGCACCTCGGCACCGATCACACTGAGCTGTACGTGGAGCCCCGGCAGGCGCAGGCGGTGATTCCGGATCTGCCAGCGATCTACGACGAACCGTTCGCCGATTCGTCGCAGATCCCGACCTTTCTGGTGTCGAAGCTTGCGCGCCAGCACGTCATTGTTTCGCTATCGGGCGACGGAGGCGACGAAGTCTTTGGCGGTTACAACCGGCACATGTGGCTCGAGCGAATCTGGCGGCGTACCGGGCAGGTGCCGCAGGGAGCCAGGCGCGTGATTGCGCGCGCGCTGCGCGCGCTTTCCGAGCAGGCATGGGATACCGCGTATGCCGCGGTGGCGCCGGCGCTTGGTGGCCGGCAGGTGGCGCTTGCCGGCGATAAGATGCACAAGATCTCGCGCGTCCTCGAGTCGGAGAGTCCCGATGCGGCGTATTTGCAGCTCGTGTCGCAGTGGCCGGAGCCGCGTCTGCTGCTTGCGCGGGACAGAGCGCCGGTGCTTCCCGTCTATCGTGGCGATTCGCGGTTGCCTGTGACCGAAGCGGTGATGCTGCTCGATCAGCTCACGTATCTGCCAGAGGACATTCTGGCCAAGGTGGATCGGGCGAGCATGGCGGTCAGCCTCGAGGCGCGTGTGCCGCTCCTCGATCATCGTGTCGTCGAGTGGGCGTGGCGCTTGCCGCGGCATCAACGGAGCCGCGATGGGATCTCGAAGTGGTTGCTTCGTCAGGTGCTGTACCGTCATGTGCCGGCGTCGCTCATCGAGCGGCCGAAGGTGGGATTTGGCATTCCCATCGGTGGCTGGCTGCGCACGGAGCTGCGAGAGTGGGCTGAAACATTGCTGTCGCCATCGGCGCTTGCGGAGGCTGGGTGGTTGAATCCGGCACCGATCCGCGATACGTGGAAGGCGCATCTCGATGGCCGTCGTGATTGGCAGCACCGGTTGTGGTCGGTGTTGATGTTTCAGGCGTGGCGGGAGCGATGGGGCGTTTCGTGACCGGGCGTCCGATTCGCATCGCGCACGTCACGACGATCGATCTGTCGCTGCGCTACCTGTTGCTGAACCAGTTGCGGTATCTGCAGACGCTTGGGTATGAGGTAACGGGCGTCTCGGCGTCCGGTCCTGACGTACCGGAGCTCATTGCGGCCGGCATCCGTCACGTAGCGGTTCCGATGACACGGCGCATGACGCCGCTTGCCGACCTTCGGGCGCTGTGGCAGCTCACGATGTTATTTCGCCGCGAGCGCTTCGACATCGTGCACACCCACAATCCCAAGCCAGGGCTCGTCGGTCAGATTGCGGCGCGGCTTGCCGGCGTGCCGATCGTCGTCAACACGATCCACGGTCTGTACTTTCATGAGCGATCGCCCTGGTTGCGGCGAACAGTGTTCTCGACGTTTGAGCGTGTGGCGGCGTTCTGTTCGGATCGCATTTTGTCGCAGAGCGCTGAGGACGTGACGACGCTCGTTTCGCTCGGCATCTGCCGCGCCGATCGCATTCGTCACCTTGGCAATGGCATCGATATCTCTCGGTTCCGCCCAGGCACTGTTGACAGCGCGGCAATCGCGCAGGCACGCGCCGAGTTCGATCTCGGGAGTGGTCCGGTGGTGGGCTTCGTCGGCCGGCTTGTGGCTGAAAAGGGATTGCCGGAACTACTTGCTGCCGCCGCGATTGTCCGAAAGCAGATTCCCGACGTTCGCTTCCTGATCGTGGGACCGGCGGATGAGTCGAAAGCCGATGCGCTCAGTCCGCGAAGCGCGGACGAGGCCGGTGTCGGGGACATCTGCCGTTTCGTCGGCATGCGCAATGACATGCCGTTGATGTGCGCGCTGATGCGTCTGTTCGTGTTGCCGTCGCACCGTGAAGGGGTGCCCCGTTCGCCGATGGAGGCCTCCGCGATGGGCGTGCCGTGCATCGTCACCGACGTGCGGGGATGCCGGGAGGTGGTCCAGCACGAACGCACCGGCTTGCTGGTGCCGGTGCGAGATCCAGAAGCGCTTGCTGCCGCCATTGTGCGGCTGCTCACGCACGAGGCCGACGCGGATGAATATGGACGGAACGCTCGCGATCTTGCGGAAAGACAATTCGACGAGCGGCGGATCTTTGCGACCGTCGCCGAAGAGTACGCGCGGCTCACGGAGAGATTGACTCGCTCGTCCGCGAGCGCGCTGCCGGAGGCGCGATGAGCGTGTTCTATCGTCGTTACGGCAAGCGCGCGATTGACCTGTGCGTGGCTGCTGTCACGCTCGTCGTGCTGTCGCCGGTCATCGCGCTGACCGCACTCGGCGTTCGGTTGTTTCTCGGCTCGCCAGTGCTGTTCAGGCAGATGAGGCCTGGACTGCACGAGCGTCCATTTACCGTGTTGAAATTCAGAACATTGACCGATCGCCGCGATCGGGAGGGCACGTTGCTT
>JAISPN010000120.1 GCA_031274845.1 Acidobacteriaceae bacterium | reverse complement strand
ACGGCAAGTACGAGGATGCCGGCCGCGCCAGCCACGACGAGCCACAGGCCACTTAGTTCCCGCACGCCCCAGACGATTTCCTTGACCGCTTGATAGGGAAGTCCCTGCGCCGGATTTTCCGGCACGAAGAAGTCGCTCGCAAACCACGATCCGATCACGATTTTGCTGAAGACGATGAACGCGGCGCCGGCGGCGGCGGGGACGATTGCGATCGGGATTACATCCAGCAGCGCCTGACGAAACGAGTGGCGGCGCTGCCAGCGCGCGAGGCACGCGAGCGTGACGGCGGCCGCGGTCACCGGCCACGCTTCGTAGCGCGTGAGGCAGGCGAGCGCGAAGGCCCAGCCGGTGAGCCCTGGATGCGCCGAGCGCTCCACCCAATCCATCAGCAACGCCATCGCCACGAGCAGCAGCACGATAAGAAGCGGCTCGGTCATCGGCGTCGCCTGCAAGTAGAGGACGTTTGGATTGAAGGCGAACACGCTGGCGGCGGCCACGGCCGGCCACCACGATCCGGTCAGCGTACGCACGATCCAGGCAAGCGCGCCCGCGCTCACGGCGTAGCAGAGGATGCTCAGCGCGATGGCGAAGGCGCCGGTGCGATAGAGCCAATCGTTCTGCACCGGCAGCGCGTTGAGGAGGTGCGGCAACGGCAGCCACACGGCGCCAATCTGTTCCCATCCGGGCGTGATGCTGTCGAAGATGCGCCGCGCGACGATGAGATGACCGCGCGCATCGTAGTGCGTCAGCGTCAGTCCAAGGTGGATGTAGTGGAGGGTGACGGCAAGGCCAGTAAGACCCGCGAGCACGGTGATGAGGAGCAGAATGCGAGACGCGCGTGAGGCCATTCCCTCTTCAATGTAACGCAGGTCGTTGTACCATCGTGTGTTTCCACCATGGGTGATCTCGTCAACAGGATTAGTGCCGCCGCGCTGGCGCTCGGAGGCCCGGGGCTCTTTCTGCTCGCGTTTCTCGACTCGTCGTTCGTCCCATTGCCGGAGGCGAACGACCTGCTGCTCATCTACATGGTGATGCAGTACAAGTCGTGGGCGATCTATTACGCCGTCGTCTCGACACTGGGATCGCTGACGGGCTGTCTGGTCCTGTACGCCATCGGCCGCAAAGGCGACCAGTGGGTGATGCGACGGCTGTCGGCCGAGCGGGTCGAACGCACGCTTGCGACGTTTCAGCAGTACGGCGTGATGGCGGTGCTCATTCCATCGCTGCTGCCGCCGCCCGCGCCGTTCAAGATCTTCATGCTGCTGGCGGGGCTGGCCGGCATCACGCCGCTTCGCTTCACGACGGCCATCATCATCGGCCGCGGCATCCGCTTTTTCGGCCTCGCGTGGCTGGCGGTTACCTATGGCGACCGCGCGATCGAGTTCCTGCACCAGCACGGCACGGAGGTGGCGCTGTGGCTGGTCGGCCTCCTTGCCGTGGGGCTTGGCGCGTATATCCTCTATCAGCGGCGGCGCCGGCAGGCGGCTCCGATACACTAGAGGCATTCACGAGACGCTTCGCCGCCTCATTCCAATGCGCAATGATTGATCTCACCGTCGTCATCCCGATTCGTAACGAAGCACTGTCGCTCGAGGAACTGCACCGCGAACTCACCGACGTGCTCACACGCTGGGCGCGGCCCTACGAGATTCTCGTCATCGACGATGGGAGCACGGATGAGAGCTTTCAGATCCTTGCCCGGCTGCAATCGGTCGATCCGCATCTGCGCGTGATCCGCTTCCGCAGAAACTTCGGTCAGACCGCCGCCTTCTCGGCAGGCTTCGCCCACGCGCGCGGACGCTTCATCGTCACCTCCGATGGCGATCTGCAGAACGACCCGCGCGATATCCCGGCGATGATCGAGCAGCTCGAAGAACGGCAGCTCGACATCCTGTGCGGATGGCGGAAAGACCGGAAGGACGTGTTCCTGTCGCGGCGGTTGCCGTCGATGCTGGCTAATCGCCTGATCTCGCGCGCGACCGGCGTGCGGCTGCACGACTACGGCTGCTCGCTCAAGGTGTTCCGCGCCGAGGTCGTCAAGCCGTTGAAGCTGTACGGCGAGATGCACCGGTTCATTCCGGCGATTGCCAGCGAGCAAGGCGTCGCCATCGGCGAAACCGTCGTCAACCATCGCGCGCGCAAGCACGGGGTCTCGAAGTACGGCATCTCGCGCACGATTCGCGTCGTCCTCGATCTCATCACCGTGAAGTTCTTGCTGAACTACTCGACGCGGCCGCTGCAGATCTTTGGGCTCATCGGCTTCATGATGCTGCTGCCCGGCGTGGCGATTACCGGCTATCTGGGCATCCTCAAGATCGTTCTCGATCAGGCGATTGGCGATCATATGCCGTTGCTGCTGCTCGGCATCCTGCTGACGTTTACCGGCGTGCAGTTGCTCACGATTGGGTTACTCGCCGAGCTGCAATCGCGCACGTATCACGAATCGCAAAACAAGCCGACCTACGTCATTCGCGAGATTCGCGAAACCACGAATGCCTGAAGAGACAGCCGGCCGCGCGCGCACAGGTCGCGCGACGGCGCCCCGCGTGCCGCGTCCCGTCATCTGGGTTGTGCTGCTCGCGGCGGCCGCCGCGGTCGCATTAGCCGGCCTCATCGCGACGGGCGCGGTCGTTATTGGCGTTGGGGGCATCGAACCGCCCGCGCCGCGCGTCTGGATCGCGTTTATAGTCGCGTGCGGACTGACCATCGTCAGCCTCTCGCTCCGCAGCTTGCGCTGGATTTTCCTGCTGCGCCGCGCCGACACCCGCATCCCGATTCGTGACGCCTACATCGGCTACTTCGCCGGGTTCAGCCTGCTGTTCGTGCCGCTGCTCCTGGGCGAGATCGCCGCGCGCGCGCGCGTCAACTGGCAGCGCGGCCGCGTCCCGGTGGCCACCACCGCGCTCGTCAATGTGTGGGAGCGCGTGCTCGATGTGTTGGCGCTTGGGCTCATCGCGTCGGCTGGACTCTACGCGAGCGGCGAGCGCCTCTGGTGGATGTGGCTGGCGCCGGTGGCGATTGCAGTACTGTCGATCGGTCCGGTTCGCAAACTCGCCATCACGCTCGCGCGCACGGTCGTGACACGCCTCGTTTCGATCGTGATGCCGAGCGCCGCGCCCGCCGAGCATCGCCTTGTTTGCTGGAATACATGGTGGGTTGCGCTCAGCGCCAGCGTCGCCGCATGGCTGCTGCCGGGGCTCGGCTTCTGGTTGCTGACGCGCACGGAAGGACTGCCGCTCTCCGCGACAGCGGCAGAGCAGGTCTATGCGTCGTCGGCCGCGTTCAGTGGTATTTCGCTCGTGCCCGGCGGCGTGCTCGTCGCCGGATCGCAGATGCTGGCGGTTGTCGAACGATCAGGCGTCCCGGTCTCAACCGCCGTGGTCATCGTCCTTGCCGCGCGGCTGGCGACCGCGGGGCTGTCGCTCTTGCTGGGGCTCGTTTTTGTCGTGGTGCACCTGCGCAGTATCGCCGCGGATAGCGCGGTGCACTTCGACGACATCGCGGACGCTTACGACGTGCAGATTCCAGAGTCGCGTCGGCATGCGCTGCTCGA
Source organism: Acidobacteriaceae bacterium (assembly GCA_031274845.1). GTDB lineage: Bacteria > Acidobacteriota > Vicinamibacteria > Vicinamibacterales > CAVVIG01 > CADEEX01. The sequence continues at coordinate 2,906 of JAISPN010000120.1, read as the reverse complement.
TCGGAAGACGACGCTCATGCGCGAGGTGATCGAGGCGCGTCACGTCGGCCGGATCGGTCTGGATGTCGGCTGCGGTCAAGGCGCATACGTCGCGCGAATGCGCCGGCTCGGGTTCGATGTCCGCGGCATCGACGCCTCCAGCGGACAGGTCGCGTATGCGGGGCGCAATATCGGCGACCCGTCGCTGGTGCAGGTCGGATCGGTGCTCGACATCCCGGCCGCTGACGGCACGTTTGATTTTCTCTACATCATCAACGTGCTGCACCACCTCGGGTCGGTGGACGAGCAGCGCCGGGCGTTTACTGAACTCTTCCGCGTCCTGAAGCCGGGCGGGTTGCTCTTCGTTCACGAAATCAACACACGGAATCTGCTCTTCCGCTTCTACATGGGCTACGTCTTTCCCTCCTTGAACTGCATCGACGAGGGGGTCGAGCGATGGCTGCTGCCGCATCGTCTGTCGCAGTACACGGACGCGGCCGTCGTGGACGTCCGGTACTTTACGTTCCTGCCAGACTTCGTTCCGCGCGGCATCGTGCAACTCTTTGCGCCGATTGAACGCTGGCTCGAACGGTCGCGCTGGGCGCCGTACTCCGCGCACTACATGGCGGTGCTCGTCAACGGATCACCCAAGGCATCGGCAGGGAAGGCATGACTGCCAGCGACGCGCCTCGCCGGTCATTCGCGACTCTCGCCGTCAACGCGAGCGCCTGTGGCGCGATCGCGACGGCGCTCTGGCTCCTGCCAGCGTCGGTGCACATCGTGCAGTGGAGCAGCACGCCAACGCGGCTGGCGCTCCTGCTGCCCGCATGGCAATTCGCGGCGGCGCTCGTCGCCGCGCTCCTTGCCGCAATCGCGGTGACGTGGCGATCGCCAGCAAGTAGACACATCCTCGCGCCGTTCAATTTCCTCTGGCTCTGGGCGATTCCGTATTTGCCGTGGCTGCCGGATCGATGGCCGCTACTGCTCGTGCTCGCGGGACCGTTGCGGTGGATCGTGCCGTCGCTCATCGCCGCGTATCTTGTCAGCGGCACCAGTGTCTGGTCTCGCGTCGCCGCGCGTGTTGTTGGCGTCAACCGGACGACGATCTTCCTTGTCAGCTTCGCGGTGTATGCGACTGCCGGCGTCGCGGCGATTCGCGCGCACGGCATCGGCGGAGACGAGCCGCACTATCTGGTGATAACGGAAAGCCTGCTGCGTGACGGCGATCTCAAAATCGAGAACAACCATCAGCAGCACGATTACCGCGCGTTTTTCGCGGGCGACTTGCGCCCCGACTACATGCAGCGGGGACAGAACGGCGAGATCTACTCGATTCACGCCCCCGGTCTTTCGGTGCTCGTCCTTCCTGTCTACGCCGTGGCGGGACACTACGGCGTCGCCGTGTTTATCTCGCTGCTGGCGGCACTGTGCGTCGTCGCCATGGTCGACCTCATGCGCGCGCTCGCCGGAGCAGCGGCCGCGAACGTCGCCTGGATCGCGATCGCGTTCACCATTCCCTTTGTGCCGCATGCGTGGGCAATCTTTCCGGAACTCCCGGGCGCGCTTGTCGTTGCGTGGGCGGTGAAGTGGCTGTTTGAGAGAGAAGAGCGGTCGTGCACGACGTGGCTGCTGCGCGGCGTGATACTCGCGACGCTCCCATGGCTGCACACGAAGTTCTCCGTGTTCGTCGCAATCTTTGGCGCCGCGCTGGCGCTGCGTCTGTGGCCGCGCATCAAGACCGGCATCCTCTTCCTGACGCCGATGGCGCTTTCAGGTCTTGCGTGGCTGTACTCGTTCTACGTCATCTACGGCCGCTTCGATCCTGAAGCACCGTACGGCGCGTACACGCAGCTCTACGTGCTGACGAGCAATATCCCGCACGGCTTGCTCGGACTCCTGTTCGATCAGAAGTTCGGCCTGTTGTGCTACAGCCCGATCTATCTCACGGTCGGCGCTGGCGCATGGCAGCTCTCAAAGCGCCGGGAGCATCGGTTTGCCGTGGCGGTTCTCGGGTTGGTCGTCGGTGCGTATGTCATCAGCACGGCGCGCTTGTACATGTTCTGGGGCGGATCGAGCGCGCCGGCGCGATTCTTCGTCCCGCTCGTACCCTGTCTGGCGCCGTTTGTCGCCGTCGCCATCGCTCACGCGCGATCGGTCTTCGCGCGCACGGCGATTGCGCTCTGGATCGCCATTGGGCTCATTCCCTCGGTGGCCGCGATGATCTGGCCGCGCGATTTGCTGTTCTTTAGCGATCCGCACGGGCACGCGCGATGGCTGGAACTGCTGCAAGGTTCCTCGCCGCTTGCCTCGGTTGTCCCGATATTCACCGATCCTGATTGGGCCGCGCATGTCGTCTCGCTCGCGATCTGGCTCGTCGTCCTGTCCGTCGCCACATTGTCCGCGTGGCTCGTAACGCGTGGACGCTCCGCCAGCACATGGCGATCGCTCGTCGTTGGTCTGCTGACGTTGCTTGCCGGCGGCGCCGTGGTGCACGCGCGCCCGTCCATCCGCGTCAGGGAAGAAACGGCGAGACGCGGCGACATCGACGTGTTGACGCGCTTTGACGGCACCCGTTTCCGTACGCTCGACTACAGCCGCTGGTCGCGCGTGACGCCAGACCGTCTGTCGGCGCTCACCACGCTTGAAGAATCGCCGTCCGAGGATCACGACGAGTACGTCGCCGGGCCGTACACGTTGCCGCCCGGCCGATACGACGCGCAGGTCTGGTTTACCGGCAGCGGATCGCGCGAAGGGAACGTCACCGTGCGCGCGCTGTCGCAAGCGGTCTTCGGTGAAGCGCGCGGCGCGTTGACGAATCCGATGACCGTGCCCTTCACGTTGCCCGTCACCATCGGCCGCGTGATGGTCAGCGTTACCGACGCACATACCGCCTCCGCCGTCAGCCGCGTCGTCATCGTGCCGCGCGA
>JAISPN010000109.1 GCA_031274845.1 Acidobacteriaceae bacterium | reverse complement strand
CCGCTCAATGGCATCAGCATCCCGCTGGATATCGCCCGCACCGACGACTTCGATCGTCTCGTCACGCACGCCTCGATTCCCGTGGTCGTCGACTACTGGGCGCCCTGGTGCGGTCCGTGCCGGATGGTTGCGCCGGAGTTGACCAAAGTCGCCGCGCGCGCGGGCGGCCGCTTCCTCGTCGTCAAGGTGAACACCGACCTGCTCTCCGATCTCGGTCAGCGCTACGGCATCCGATCGATTCCCACGATGGCCGTGTTTGCCGGTGGCCGCGAAGTCGCGCGGACGAGCGGCGCGCGGCCGGCCGCGGACATCGAAGCGTTCATCCTCGCGAGCGACGCGTTTTTGTAGATCCCGGCAGGTGTCCGTCCACGCTCTGAGCACGCACGCGACGTACCGCTGCCGGCATGCGGGCGCCTGCTGCACGGCTGGCTGGCGCATCCCAGTTGACGTCGACAAGCAGCAGTGGCTCGGCGTCGCGTCACTTGTTCCCGATGCGACCGGCGCCTGCCGCTTCTACGATCGCCCGAGCGGTCTCTGCCAGCTGCAACGCGATCACGGCGCCGCGGCGCTTCCGCGCGCCTGCGATCAGTTTCCGCGCCTCTCGCTCCGCGATCGACGCGGCACCTTCGTCACGCTGTCGCACTTCTGCCCCACCGCCGCGCGTCTCCTTGTTGAAGACACGGCACCCTTGCGCATCGTGAAGAATCCAGCCGCGTTTCCTCAAGATCGCTTCTACGACGCGCTTGACGCCGAACAGGAATGGCCGCCACTGCTCCGTCCATCGGTCCTGTGCGATCTCGACACCTACTCGCGCTGGGAGGATTTTCTCGTCGGCACGTTCGCCGACGAGACGCTCAGCATCGAAGCGCAATTGAACGCCGTCGCATGGACCGCGGAAGCACTGCGATCGTGGTCGCCCTCACAGGGCGACCTCAGCGATCACGCGGACGATGTGTTCGCGCGCGCGCGCATCACGAACAGGCGTCCAGACATCTACCATCCGTTCACTGATCCGGCCGTCTACGCGACGGTCCTCGGCTTCGTGCGGCGGGAAGAGGCCGCAGACGAGTCGAACCAAACGTCAACGGATGTCGCGTCACATCCGATCCGGCACTGGGGCAAATATGCTCCGGCTGTCGCGCGCTATCTGGCCGCCAAGGCGTTTGGGTCGTGGAGTGCGTATCAGGGACGCGGCGTGCGGACGCTCGTCGCGGAGTTGATGGTCGCGGAGACCATCGTCGGAATCGAAGCGGCGCGTCGATCTGCGCCGCTTCAGGATCTCACGTCAGACATCATGGTCGCCGCGCTCGGCGCCGCGGACTGGTTGCTCATCCACAGCGTCGACCGCGCGCCGTTTGTGCAGTGGCTCGGCCGCGTCGAAACCGCCGCCGGGTCGCTCACATCGCTTGCGTCTTCGGCCGTGATTACTTCCGGGCCGATTGCCACACCACGCGTCCGATGAAAAACGGACCGAGGCGTTCGAGATAAAGCGACGTCTGCTGCGTCTTCCGCATCGTCTGCACGACGGCGGAGAGCGGAAACAGCTCCTTGCCGATGAGACCGACGACAAAGTCGCTGTCGTGCGTATCCAGACCATGACAGGCCAGACGGATGTCGTGCGCGTAGTCGCCCGCGCCAAACGCCATCCCGATCGCGCCATGCTCCGCAAGAATCACGCGCTGCTCCTCGATCGGCAACTGCGCGAAGCGTCCATTGCGGCGCAGCGGATACCAGACCACCCACGGCCACTCGGGGTTGAGCACCGTCCGCGTCGGACGGCCGACGAGCGTGTCGTCGAGATCCGGCTCGTAGCCGAGCGAATACGTCCGCCCGAACATCGTGAACTCCGGCTTGAGGACCAACTGATCGAGCGGCGCGGTATTGAGCAGCGGCCGCAGCACGTCGAGGAAGGTGTCCGGCTGCTCAGTAAGCGTCAGGCTGGCGATGCCGCGCGGATCGTTCACGTCTTCGTAGATGGCCCCGGTCAGCCCCGCCGCCTCGATGCGTGCCGCCACGCTTCTCGCGTCGCGGCAATTGCCAAACACCAGCAACTGCATGAAGAGACGGGTATCGGATCGTTGCGGCTGTCCGTTCCGGTTGCCACCCTTCTCGCTCAAATCTGGTGGTTCAGGACCGCGACGCCGCTCTGTGGACTCAGTGGTGTGACTCATGATCCGAGTATAGTCCGCGGTTCACGTGAGCGACTACTGAGGACCATGCCGTCACGCAGCGAGACGCGTGCGCATCGCGACCGCGATCGGGATGCGCGGCCTACGGATTGAAGGCGTGGAACGTGTAGCCGATCGTGATGGCGCCGCCGCCACGGCCGTCACGAGGCGTCATGCCGCGCGTGGCCGAGAGGTTGACGAACAGCGGCCCCTCGCTCGCCCACTCGAACCCGAGGCGCGCGATGGCGCGGGATTCAAGGCCGGGTTCATTGGGTCCAGTCCGACCATCGCCGCCAACAACCAGCGCGAGATGCGAGACGACTGGCGCGCTGAGCTCAGCGCCGTAGAGCAGTGACGACACATGCCTGGTGCTGCGCATCGGATCGCCAAGCACGCCGAGACCGCCGTTCACGGTGGCGTGAAGCGGGCCCAGCGATTCGCCCACGATGGCTCGCGTGTAGAAGTCCATCGTGTCCTGCCCAAGGCCGCTCGGGTGCTTCGCGTTCGGCAGCCGCGTGCCGACGTACACCGCCAAACCGGGCGTACCGCCATCCGCCTGATGCACGCGAATTTTCGTCCCGACGATGATGTCGTCGAACGCGCTGGTCGAGGCGGGGTTTGGCAGGAGAAGTTCGTCGGACAGCGGCGCGGGATGCGTGGCGAGGATCTGCAAGTAATCTCGCAGACCGCCGCTCAGTTCAAGGTCGGCTATCGAGCTGAGCCCAACGTCGAGCCGGACGAGGCCGACACGCCAGAGATTGCCGTCAAGCCCCGAGAGCGTGTACTGCGCGTTGTGCGTGTAATCGGCGCTCGTCTGCAGCGAGATATTGCCAGCGCCCACGCCGTCGACATGCGCGATCGGCAGCGGCCGCGGCTGCGCGGCGACGAAACGAGCGCCGCCCACGACGAGCGCGAGGCCGAAGACGATCGGCCGCCAGTCGCGCCAGCGTCTCATTCGCCAGTCGCCTTTTCGCTATTCACCTTCCCTGACATCAGGCAGCACATCGTTGTCACCGGCGACCCACACATACAGCGTTGGCAGCAAGAAGATGTTAATCACCATCCCGACCAACAGACCGCCGACGATGACAATGGCGAACGGGCGCTGAGAGTCGGAACCAATGCCGTGCGACAACGCGGCCGGAAGCAGGCCGAGCGTCGCGACGAGCGTAGTAATCATAATCGGTCTGAGCCGAAGAATCGCACCTTCGACCGCCGCGTCGATGACGGAGTGCCCTTGCGCGCGCAGCTGGTTGATGTACTCGAGCATGATCACGCCGGTCTGCACCGACACGCCGAACAGCGCGAGGAACCCGACGCCTGACGAGACGCTGAAGTGCGTGCCGGTCAGGAGCAGCGCGAGCACGCCGCCAAGCGGCGCCATCGCGATGTTGACGAGCATCAATGTCGCCCATTTGAACGAGTTGAACATCGTGTACAGGATCATCAGGATCACGAGAATGGTGAGCGGCACGACCACCATCAGGCGGCGCTGCGACCGCTGCTGGCTCTCGTATTCGCCGGCCCAATCGATGCGATACCCCTGCGGCAACTTGACCTCTTTGCCGACCCGTTCGATCGCTTCCTCGACCGTGCTGCCGAGGTCGCGGCCACGGACGCTGTACTTGATTGCGACATACCGCGAGTTGCCCTCGCGGTAGATCTGGTTCGCGCCGTCCACTACCTCGATTTTTGCCAATTGCGCCAGCGACACCCGCTCGCCTGATGGCGAGACGAGCCGGATCGCCTTGATGCGATCCCGCGTGTCGCGGTACTCCTGTTGATACCGCACGACGAGATCGAAGCGCTGTTCACCCTGTAGCACTTCGCTGACCGCGGTTCCGCCGACCGCGGTTTGCACCGCGTCCTGCACATCGGCCACGTTGATCTGGTAGCGTCCCGCCTGCTCGCGATCGACCTCGATGTTCAGATTGGGCTGACCGACGACGCGGAAGAGACCCAGATCCTGAATGCCCGGAATCTTCTTCATCGTGGCAATGATTGTGTCGCCGGTCGATTCGAGCGTGCGCAGATCGTCGCCGTAGATTTTGATCGCCAGCTCCCCCTTCACGCCGCTGACCGCTTCCTGCATGTTGTCGGCGATCGGTTGCGAGAAGTTCCAGAGCGCGCCAGGAATCTTTTCCAGCTCGCGATTCATCGCCGCGATGAGGCGGTCCTTGTCCTGCTGGAACACAGGCCGCCACTCTTCTTTCGGCTTGAGGTCGACGAAGTACTCGGTGTTGAAGAACCCGGTGGTATCGGTCCCATCATCGGGACGGCCAACCTGACTCGTCACCACCGTGACTTCCGGAAATGACGCGAGCAGTTGCCGCGTCTCGGCCGCAAGACGAGCGCCTTCTGTCGGTCCTGTACTTGGCGCGAGCGTGCCGCGGACCCAGATCGCCCCTTCGTCAAGGTGCGGGAGGAATTCAGATCCGACGACGCCGCTCGCCATGAGAAACACGGTGAGGCCGAAGCAGGCGACGCCGACACCAACAGTGATCCAGCGGTACTCGATCGCGCGGCGCAGGATGCCGCGGTACCGATCGCGAATGAAGAGCAGGAACGGGTTGTGCCACTCGTGGACGTTGGCCTTGAAGAAGAGACGCGCGAGCACCGGCGCAACGAGCATCGAGAACAGGAGCGCGCCCAGGAGCGCGAACGCAACAGTCCACGCCATCGGCTTGAAGAGACGCCCTTCGACGCGCTGCAACGTGAAGATCGGCAGATAGGCGGTGATGATGATCGCGATCGCGTAGAACACCGGCCGCTGGACTTCGTGCGCGGCCATGCGGATGCGCTCTCCGACCGACTTCGGTCCATCTTCCCGCCCGAGGTGGCGGACGATGTTCTCGACCATGACGACCGCGCCGTCCACGACCATGCCGAAGTCGAGCGCGCCGAGCGACAGGAGGTTGGCCGGAATCTGCCGGAGGTTCAGGCAGATCGACGCAAAGAGCAGCGAGAACGGAATCGTCAGCGCGACGATGAGCGCGCCGCGTGCGTTGCCGAGGAACAGGAACAGAATGACGACGACGAGGAGGATGCCTTCGGTCAGGTTGTGCAGAACCGTGTGCGTCGTGTAGTGCACGAGATCGCTGCGGTCGAGAAACGGCACCACCTTGACGCCTGGCGGGAGGATGCGCGTATTCAGCTCCTCGACCTTCGCGTGAATGCCCTGAAGCGTCGAATCCGAATCGGCGCCCTTGCGCAGCAACACGATCCCTTCGACGACATCGTCGTTGTCGATGATGCGGCCGTCGGCGCGATGGATCGCCTTGCCGTTCTGGCCGAGACGCACCTTCGCGCCCTGCGTCACCTCCGCGACATCGCTCACGCGCAGCGCGGTGCCTTTCTGCGTTTTGATCACGGTCTGCGCGATGTCGCGCACGTTGCGGACCAGACCGAGCGCGCGGACGTTGATCTGCTGGAGCCCTGATTCAATGAAGCCGCCGCCCGCGTTGACGTTGTTGCTGGCGAGCTGACTTTCAAGCTGTCCGATCGTCAGGCCGTACGAGACGAGCTTGTCGGGATCGACCTGGACTTGGTACTCCTTCGTGACGCCGCCAAGGCTCGAGACGTCGACGACATTCGGCACGGACTTGAACTGCTTCTCGACCACCCAGTCCTCGATCGACTTCAGATCCATGACGTCGTACGCGGGGTTCGTGCTCGTCAAGGTGAAGAAGAAGATCTGCCCCACCGGGCTCCAGTCGGTGCCCATTTGTGGCTGGAGATTGTCTGGCAGGTTCGCCTGCGACAACCGCTCGAGTGACTTCTGACGATTCCAGTCGTTCTCCGATTCGTCGTCAAAGACGAGCGTCACGCTCGAGAGACCGAAGAGCGTCGTGGAACGGAGATGTTCGAGGTGCGGGATGCCGTTCATCGCCGTCTCGATCGGAATCGTGACCTGCTGCTCGACCTCCTCCGCGGCGCGGCCCGGCCACTGCGTGATGATATTCACGTAGTTATTGGCGACGTCCGGGTACGCCTCGATCGGCAAGCTGCGGAACGAGATGACGCCCCACGCGAGGAGGAGCACCGTCACGGCGGCGACGAGGAACGGGTTGGCGAGCGCGAAGTCGATGAGGCGGCGAATCATGACCGGGTGAGCCTCACTGCTCGACGGTGTTCTGGAAGATGAGCGCGTTTTCAATCACGCGCTGACCTGGTTGGAGACCAGACAGAATCTCTTGTCCGTGATCCGGCAGCGTCTTTCCGCTGGTCACCTCGACGCGGTGGAACGTCCCGGCGTCGCCCGGCACGTACACCCATTCGCGATCGTGCAGATGGAGAATCGCCGTCTCTGGCACAACCGCGACATTTCGCGTGGTCTGCCCACGAAATGTCGCCGTCACGAACATCCCCACGCGCAACATGCCGGGATTCGCCACCTCGACACGCACCTTTGCCGTACGAAGATCGGGGTCGAGCACCGCGCCAATGTTGCTGATGCGTCCACTGAGCGGCGTGTCGGGATAAGCGGCGGCGATGATGTCGGCGGTGTCGCCAAGGCGCACCGTCGCGAGATCGTTCTCGTACACGTCGCAGAGGATCCAGACGCGCGAGAGGTCGGAGATCGTGAACAGGTTCGGCGAGTTGTCGAGCGTTTTCACGCCCGCGGCGTTCGTCACATTCTGCTCGGTGATGACGCCTGAGGCTGGCGCGGTGACGTCCACCGTCGCGACAGGCGGACGTGACGGGTCCACGCCAAGCACGCGGAGCCGCTCGGTCGCATTCTCGACATCCACGGTCGCGTTGTCGGCGGTATCCTGCGCGACCTCGAGATCCTTCTTCGCGATGGCGCCGCGGCCAAACAACTCGGTGGCGCGCGTCAATTGCCCCTGCGCGAGCACGGCATCCGTGCGCGCCTTGCGGTAGTCCGACATCGCGCCCGACACGTCGGTGCTCTGGACGCGAAGCAACAGATCGCCTTCGTGCACGGTATCGCCGAGCCGCGCATGGATCTCGACGACGCGGCCGGAAGCGAGCGAGACGACCGGGACGGCGCGCGAGACATCTGGCGTCACGACACCCGTGACCTTGAGCGTCGGCGCGCTTTCGTGCGCCGTCGCCGTCGCCAGCGGGAATCGATCCGGGTGCTCGACGCGGATCTCGCTCGTGTTGCCGTCCTGTTCAACGACCGCGGGCGGCGGGGCGCCGGCGTCGGGATCTGCGTGATCGCCTCCGCGCGCGCATCCACTGGCGATGGCCGCAACGAGTGCCACAAGCGCAACCTGCGTGCGCATCATCGACGAAGCTGTCATGGGAGGACCTCGTGTCCCACCGCAAGATTCAGTTGATTGACCGCGTTCAGGAACGCGGCAATGAGATTGACGTATGCCACCTGCACGTCTCTGTAATCCTGTTGGGCCTGAAGAAAATCAATGAGCGACGCGCCGCCGCGTTGATAGGAGAACGACATCGTGTCGCGGACACGGGTCGCCTGATCGAGATACGACGTTTTGTACGGCCTGAGCAGCGCGAGCGTGCTCTCGATCGTCGCGTAGGCGGTGTCGACGTCGCTCAAGACTTGCAGCCGCGCGTCGTCGGTCAGCCGCTCGGTGCGCGTGACGTCAAGCTTCGTGCGCAGCTTCTCGCCCTGATTGCGATCGAAGATGCGAAGCGGCACGGAGACATTCACGCCGACGTAGTGGTTGAGCGGCGGCATGTAGCCGCCATCCACCGTGACGGTGGGGTCCACGGACCCGTTCGCGTCGGCGAGGCGCTGGTCTGTTTTCGCTTTGTCCACGGCCTGTAGCGCCGCCTGCAGATCCGGCCGCGTCTCGATGGCCCGCTGACGAACGGTGTCGAGCGCCGGCAGTGTCTCGGTGAAGTCGTACGGTCCGGTGACGTCGAAGGCGTCGACGGGCGTCTTGTCGTTCATCAGACGGAGCAACTGGATCTTGGCCGTCCGCAGCGTGACAAGGGCCGTCTGCACGTCGGCTTCGTACTGGACGCGCTGCAACTCAAGCCGATCGAAATCAAGCTGCGCGATGTCGCCGGCGCGAAGACGTTCGCGGTTCAGCGCGAGGCCTTGATCGTAGTTGGCGAGGTTCGTCTCGGCGAGCGCGCGGAACGCTTGTGCCTGAAGCACCTGCACGAACGCATTGCGCAACGAAAACACGAGGTTACGTTCGAGATCGGCTTGCGTGGATACCGCAATGGCCGTATCGCCCTTCGCGCTATCGCGGCGCAGTTCGCGCTTCTGTTGCCGCTCGATCAGGTATCCCACGTTCCCGGCAATGTTCACGTTGTCGAAGACGCCGCCGGTGCTCTCGGTCGGGACGAAGTTCACCTGGTCCACCGTCAGCGAAGCCTGCGGGTTGGGCCGAAGAAACGCGGTCGTCTCCAGCGTCTTCGATTCGTCGATGCCAATCCGGCCCGCTTGTAACGCTGGATTCCCCGAGAGCGCCCGATCGCGCACCTCCGCCCAGGTGAGCGGCGTCTCGGCGCTAGCCGACGCGGCCGCACAAGCGATGAAGACACATCCAATAACCGTACGCCACACGAGGCGCATCACCACATCTCCTTACAAATAGCTTTCTACGCGTGAGGTCCGGCGTATGTGTTGATGGAACGAGAGGACGGACAGGCGATTCACGACACTTCGATCATCGCAGTTCGAAGACTATCGACTGGCCGTGCGAAGGCTATCTTATGGACAGACGAGGCATACACACGCCAGATGTCGGGCACACTAAGTAGCGCGAGTGAACGTCCAGTCGGGCCGACGATCGCGAGTCTTATGAATGACGATCTGATTTCCACGTATTCGACAACGCACCGAACCGCGCTGCTCGTTGGCGCAGCGCTCCTCATCGTCGGCATCGCCACGCTCGACTTCGTGACGAAGCCCTATTTTTCGCTCGGGTTCCTCTATCTGTTCCCGATCATGATCGTCGGTGGACTCTTACGCCGGCCGCAGATCGTCCTCGTCTCGCTCGTCTGCGCGGTGCTGCAGGAAGCCTTCAGTAATCTGCCCGGAAATGAAGCCATCGTCCGCCTGGTCATGGGGGCGGCCGGATTCACTGGCACGGGGCTGTTCGTGTCGGAGTTGATCCGCAACCGGCAGATGGCCCTCACGCACGTCGTGGAACTCGAGGAGCAGGAGCGTCTGCGGCGGGCCGCCGAACAAGAGCTCCAGTTCCTCGTCGACACGAGCCCCGCGGCGATTCTGACGATCGACCGGCACGGACAGGTGATGCTCGCCAACGAAGCGACGCACCGCCTTCTCGACGTCGAATCGCCATCGCTGCTGGGCCGATCCGTGGGCGCGTTCCTGCCGTCGCTGCAAACCATCGTCCAGACACACTCGTCGAAGATGTTCCGGACGATGCTGCAGTGCCGCGGACAGCGGGAGAACGGCGAAGGTTTTCTCGTGGGCGTCTGGTTCTCGACGTATACGACGGCGAACGGACCACGGCTCGCCGCGATCGTCGTCGATCTGTCCGACGACCTGCGCACGCGCGAGGATCTCAGCCTCGATCACTTGCTGAAGAACGCGCGAATTCTCATGAGCGCGGTCGCGCACGAAATCCGCAACCTGTGCAGCGCGGCGCTCGTCGTGCACAAGAACCTGTCGCAGCTGAAGGAACTGCAGCAGAACGACGACTTCATCGCGCTGAGCACGCTCATCCAGAGCCTTGAAACCGTCCTGTCGCTCGAACTGCAACCGTCCGAACCACGCGCAACCGCTGTAGAGTTGATGTCGGTGTTCGACGAGGTGCGCGTGCTCATCGATGCGGCATTTGGCGAATCGCAAATGACCGTCGTCTGGCAAATTCCCGACTCGCTGCCGCTCGTGCGCGCCGAGCGGTACGGGTTGATTCAGGTGTTCCTCAACCTCGCCAAGAACAGCCAGCGCGCGATGCAGTCGACGCCGGTCAAACAGTTGCGCGTGAGCGCCGTCGTGCACGGACAGACCGTGACGATTCGCTTCGAGGACACCGGCACCGGCGTCGAGGCGCCCGAGCACCTGTTCCATCCGTTCCAGCCCGGCGCGCGATCGACAGGACTGGGGTTGTACGTGTCGCTGGCGATCATGCGCAATGCCGGTGGCGATCTCGTCTACGAACCGCGGCCAACCGGCGCATGTTTTGCGATCGTGCTCGGCGTCGCGTCCGAGACGGGCGACCATGGCTGACATTGCGCCGACGCGCATTCTGCTGGTGGACGACCACGCGCTCTTCAGGGAGAGCGTCGCCCGGCTGCTCAGCCGCGAACCCGACTTCGACATCGTCGCGCACTGCGCGTCGGCGGACGAGGCGTTACAGGTGCTCGCGCGGGAGCCGGTGGATCTCGTGCTCCTCGACTTCGATCTCGGCCAGGGTGACGGCCTCGACTTCATGCGTCAGGTGCGCGCCACCAACGTCACCGCGCGGATCCTCATCGTCACCGCGGGGATTGCGCCAGATCAGGCCAAGGGGCTCATCCGCAGCGGCATCTCCGGCATCTTCCTCAAGCGCGATTCCGCGGCGCGGCTCGCAGAGAGCATCCGAGACGTGCTCGACGGCAAAGTATCGTTCGAGCAGAAACTGTTCCTCGACGCGATGGTGCACCAGACAGCGACAGACGTGGCCGCCGAATCCGATCGCTTCACGACGCGCGAACGCACGGTGCTGTCGTATGTGTTCGAAGGGCTCGCAAACAAGGAGATCGCGGCAAGAGTCGGCGTCTCCGAAAGCTCCATCAAGGCGACGCTGCAACAGCTCTTCTCAAAGACCGGCGTGCGCACGCGCAGTCAGCTCGTCCGCATCGCGCTCGAACGATTCAAGCACGATTGATAACAAGCTGGTCGTCTGGGGATCTGGTCATTGGAAATCCGGGACCACTTGAACCGCCTGCGCTCAACGCTCGGCCGTCTACAGCACACTCACACGTAGAAATGATGCGTGAGGGGCGCTGACTGCGAGATGAGCGAGGGACTCGCGTGAAACCCTGCTCCGTCAATGACCAGATGATGAGATGACCTGATGATTAGCGCGGCTTGACGATCTCGGCGGCAACGAGCGCCAGCGCATTCTTGCGCGCCTGTTCGTCCGGGAGCGCATCCCAGGCGCGGAGGAGCGCCTGGGTCTGCCCGGCGTGTAACGGGTCCACGCCCGAGCGGCACAGATCGATGAAGCTGTCATACCCGAACGCATGGGCAATGCTGTTTAGCGTCTCCCACCGCGTATTGCGGCCGTTCTCCAC
>JAISPN010000078.1 GCA_031274845.1 Acidobacteriaceae bacterium | reverse complement strand
CCCACCAACGATCTGGACATCGACACGCTGGAATTGCTGGAAGACCTGCTGCAAAACTACGAAGGCACGGTATTTCTGGTGAGCCACGACCGCGCCTTTCTGGACAACGTGGTAACCAGCACGATTGCCTTCGAAGGCGAGGGGCTCGTCGAGGAATACGTGGGTGGATACGTCGATTGGTTGCGGCAACGCCGCCGGGCGGTGACGGCGGAACCGCGGAAGGCGTCTCGTCAGCCGTTGGCCGCGGCGGATGCGCAGGCGTCCGCGACGGCCGTCAAGCCGAAGAAACTGTCCTATAAGGAAAACCGTGAGCTTGAAGAGTTGCCCGGACGCATCGAGGCGTTCGAGCGCGAGCAGGACACCTTGCAGGCGATGGTTGCCGGTCCTGAGTTCTACAAGGAACCAGCCACTACGATCGATCGCACGCTGGCGCGGCTCTCTGAACTCGAAGGCGTGCTCGTTGCCGCCTACGAGCGATGGGACGAACTCGACTCGCGGAAATAGCGCAGCGGGTTACGACACGCGCAACGTGCGGCCGCTCTCCTCTGGCGGGACCGACGTCCAGCCTTGAGATTCGCGGGCGGAGCGTTTCACGCCGGCCCATTCGAGCGCTTCCGAGTCGTTCTCGAACACGCGCGTCAGGATGACGGTTCCATCGCGCGCGATGTCGACCTCGATTCCATACGGCGCCAACCGCGCCAGGCACGCCACTTCTTCGTGGGCGCGACGAAGTTTCCAGAGCATCGTGGGAGCATCCTGCATAGCTGACTCCAATTCTAACGCGGCTCGGGCCGCCGCATCATGTGGCCAGCCCAAGCGCCCAGCGGATGCCGCCGACAAGGTGCGCGCGAAACACCGGATCGTTCGTCCAGAGATCGTCACGATGGCCGAGCGCGGTGTAAAAGGTGCGTCCTTTTCCGAAAAGACGCGTCCACGCCTGCGGGTAGTCGCCGCCTTTCACCATCCCGGCAAGGCCGGTGAGATTCGTGCGCTCGGTGTCGAGGCTGAGGAGGACGTGTACACGCTCTCGCGTGAACGGCATCAGGATGTGTAGCCGTCCGACGGCGGAAATATTTTCTTCCGGCGTGCGCGCGTCCCACACCGCATGGCCAAACTCGTAGAACTCCTCGTTGATCGGCCATGACGGCCCGAGCATGTTCGTCGCGGGGCTCGTGGGATCTTCAACCTTGAGCACCCCGATGCGTCCGCTGGCGATCTCTTGTGTCGGGATGATCGAGCGCAGGTAGTAGCCGCCAAGCACGTCGCCAAACTCCGGGTCGTCGTAGAGCGTCAACGTCGCGCAGTGGACGCCGATGAGCGCCTTGCCGTTGCGGACGAAATCGACGAGGGCGCGTTTCTGGACGCCGGTGAAGGGGAGGTTGCCGTTCGTCATCAGCATGAGCCCGTCGAACTGATTGAGATAGTCCGGCGTGATCATCGAGACGTCGATCGCTCGCGAATCCTGCTTGTAGCCTTCGAGTGTCGTCACCTCGAACCCGTTGCCCGGTCCCCACGCCTTCATGGCGGTCTCCGCGGGTGCAAGACTCGTGTGCTTGTAGAGCCCCGCGTGCGTCAGAAACAGGAGCTTCTTGGTTGGAGCGGCTGTGGCGGGCGTCTGGCTGCGGACGGTTGGTTGAAGCAACAGGAACAGACCGGCGAGGAGGAGCATGGGCCGAGCGAGTGCGTGCATGGTGGCGGCATCCTAATACAGTTTTTCCGCCGGCCCTTTACGTTCCGAGAAGCCGCCCGTAAGATATCGCGCGTGACGAGTCTTGTGGATGGGCGGTCGCGCATCAGCCGTGCGACGCGTGGCCGTGTCGCGTGGGCGGTGTTGCCGGTGGCCGTCGTCGTGGGGCTTGCGGCGGCGGACGACCGTGCGCCGTACGGCAAGGAGTCGATTACGCGAGGCCGCACGGTGTACCTGCAAAATTGCCAGGACTGTCATGGAGATGATGGAACGGCGAAGGGGAGCGCGATTGCGGTCGCGCCAGATTTAACCGACCCGTCGGCGTGGAAATTTACCAAGACCGACAGTGACATTTTTTCAAACATTAAGAATGGCGCCGGCGATAACATGCCGCCGTTTGGGCCGTTAGGCCCTGGTCTCAAAGACAGCGAGATTTGGGATCTGGTGAACTACATCCGCAGCCTCGGGCCTGAGCGCCTTCGGCCGCGCCCCTAAGGAGCAGACATGACAGAGCGTCACGACGGAAAGAAACAGTCGGCTGTCTCCAGGCGCGATTTCCTCGCCAAGTCGGCGGCGCTCGGTGCAGGCGCCGCGGCGATTGGCGCGGCGGGTGCGGCAGACGCGGCCGCGGCCGATGCCGCGCCGAACATGCCGTCGATTCAGCGCGCGGACGAGTTCACGAAGTCGCTCAACGAGCCGGTCGTCTCGTACGACTTCGGCGACGAACGCGGATTGACCGGCGCCGAGATCTTCGCGCGCGCGTGCAAAGAAGAAGGGCTCGCGGGACTCTTTTGCTGTCCGGGCAACTACACGGTGATTAACGCGATCTCGGCGCAGGGGATTCCGTCGTACGGCGGCCGCATCGAAGACATCATGTGCGCCGCCGCCGACGGCTTCTCGCGCGTGACCGGTGAAGTCGCGGCGACCTCTGGTACCGAGGGGCCAGGGTTCACCAACATGATCATGTCGATCGCCAGCGCGCACCGCGCCAATAGTCCCGTGCTGGTGAGGGCGAGCAACATGGCGATATCGAACGAAGATCGGCTCGGCGGCATTCAGCAGATGTATCAGCAGCCGACGACCGAAGGCATCAAGAAGTACGGCAAGCGGCTCACGATTCCCAATCGCGTCCACGAGTACGCGGCGTATGCCTTCCGTCAGCTCAAGAGCGGCGTCCCCGGTCCTGTACACATCGACTTCCCGTCAGAAGTGTCGGGCGCCCGGTTCAAGGACGCGTCGGAACTGCGCGACTACTACGACAAGAGCCGCTATCGCTCCGAGTGCGTCGCGCATCCGGCGCCGAAAGACATCGCGAAAGCGGTTGAGATGATCGGCAAATCCGAGCGGCCGATGATTGTCGCCGGGCACGGTGTCTTTTTCCACAAAGGGTGGGACGCGCTGAAGCGCGTGGCCGAGAAGAACGAGATCGCGGTCGTCGAGTCGGGGCCGGTGCGTGGGCACTTCGGTGACGAACATCGACTCTCGGCCAATCTCGCCGCCGATGCGCTCGGGAGCGTCGACTTGGTGATTTTCGTCGGTCAGTATTTAATGCCGAACGTCGGCGAGTACCGCTTCAATCCAGATGTGAAGGCGATTCGCGTGCACCCGGTGGCGGAAGACCTCGGCCGCAACTGGCCGCTCGATCTCGGCATGGTGGCCGACGAGAAGGCGGCGCTCGAAGCGTTGGCGGATGCGGTGCCAAAGCGTCAGCGTGCGGCGTGGGTGGCGGAGCTTGCCGCCGCGCGGAAGAAGTTCGAAGCGCAGAACGACGAGTACTACGCGCTCGGCGTGAAGTACAGCCAGCAGACCGGCACCGTGCACCCGGCGGTGACGGGCAAGCTGATGGCCGACTTTCTCTACAACGGGAAGATTCCCAAAGAGCAGACCACCTACGTGCAAGGCGGATGGACTGGCGCCGGCTACACGCGTCGCTGGATGCGCGCGCATCGGCCTGGTCAGTTCAACAACGCGCCGTATCAGTACTATCCGATTGGTCCCGATATCGGGCATCTGCTCGGCGCGGGCGCGGCGATGCAACTCGGCACCGGACCACAGAAGGCGTATCAGGGCGCGCCGGTCTTTGGCTTTACCGGTGACGCGGGCGCGGCCTACTCGATCATGGAGTTCGATACGCTGACGAAGTACAGAATCCCGGCGATCATGACCGTGCACAACAACAACGCGTGGGGCATGATCACCGCGGCCAACACGAATCGCTCGGCGCACATGTATTTGTTTCAAGAAAACCTGCGCTACGACAAGATCGCCGAAGCGCTGGGGGCGCGTGGCGAGTACGTCACGACACCGGAGCAGTACACGGCGGCGCTGCAGCGCGCCTACGATGCCGCGGTGCGCGACAAGGCAGCCACGCTCATCAACGTGCAGTCGAGCCGTCAGTTTCTAACCAACGCGTTCCCCCCGGGCGCCCAGCCGCGGAACGTCGAGCCTGGCGTGACCGCGTACTCGCATTAGCGCCGTGGGCGCGAGTCCTGTCGAGATCGTCCGCGCGTCGCTGCGGCACTATGCGGCGCGCGGCGCCTTCCGCAGCTTCAGCGAACTCCCTCATCGCGGTGGCGTCCGCTTTCAGTTCGTCTGGTTTCGTGACGTGATGTTTCACGTCGCGTTCGATCCGCGCACGCTCACGCTGACGTTCGTCAATCTGCTGCCAGCCGTCCCGGCGCGTTCGGCGATGGACCGTCACTTCAGGTCGTTTGTGAGCAGCCGAAGCGACCGGTCGGTACCGGAGCATCGCCGCGTCGATCGCAAGAAAGTTGGCGTAACGATTGTGAACCGGCGCGGTCAGCTGTCGCTGGTGTGTACGCTAAGGCCGCGTCTCCTTGAGTACGGCGTTCGGAAGGCGGTGCATCTCGTCCACGAAGTGCTCATGGATTTTCTGAACGAGCCACAGTACGTCCAGTACAACGTCGACTACTTCAACTTGAACCCGGAGATGGCGTAGGCGGAAACGTGCCGCGCGGACTACCGGCGTCCGCGTGTGTCGGCGACGATCGGCAGGTGGAAATCGAGTGGGTGGCCGTTGCGGATGACGCGGATGGTCGCGGTCGATCCGATGCGGGCGTCCGCCACCAGCCGGAACAGTTGCGAGGGGTCCGTGATGTTCGTGGTGTTGAAGCGCACGATGACATCGCCAGGGCGCACGCCCGCGTTATACGCCTCAGACGCGCTCGCCATGCGGACGATCAACGCGCCATCGGTCGACGGCGTTCCGAGTTGCCCGGCGAGTTCCGGCGTGAGCTTGTCGATGGTGATGATGCCGCCGATGGTGCCGCGCCGCACTTCGCCGTACTTCGAGAGATCGTCGATGACGTGACGCGCGAGATTGCTCGGCACCGCGAATCCAATCCCCTGATAGCCGCCGCTCTGACTGAAGATGCCGGTGTTGATACCCACCAGTTCGCCGCGCGTGTTCACCAGGGCGCCGCCTGAGTTTCCGGGATTAATCGCCGCGTCGGTCTGGATGAAGTCTTCGTACTCGGCGAAGCCGACGTTCGCGCGTCCCGTGGCGCTGACGATACCCGCCGTGACGGTTTGCGACAACTGGAACGGACTGCCAATCGCCAGCACCCATTCGCCCACCTGCAGCTTCGACGAATCGCCCCACGGCAGCGACGGGAGGCCGGTGACATCTACTTTGATGAGCGCGATATCAGTGGCGGGATCGGTGCCGATCAACCGGCCGGGCACCTCGCGCTTGTCGGCGAAGGCGACGGTAATCTCCCGCATGTTCTCGCCGACGACGTGATTGTTGGTGACGATGAAGCCGTCGCTCGAGACGATGGCGCCGGAGCCGAGACTGGTGGAGCGGCGGTCGCGGGAACCGAATACATCTTGCTGATCGCCGAAGAAGTATTGGAAGAACGGATCGCTGGCAAACGGACTGTTGGGCCGTCGCACGACCTGCAGCGACGAGATGTTCGCGACCGCTTTGACCGACTGGCCGGCGACCTTCGTGAAGTCGATCGCGCCGGTGGCCGCGGGCAGTCCACCCGTGGCGGCTGGCGGCGTCTGCGGTCGCGCCGCGGGCGCGACTGACGGTGACGGTGTGCGCGGCGCCTGTTGCGGCGCGGGGCTCGCGTCGGATTCGCTGGTGATGGACATCCGGCCGGAGAGCACCAGGCCGGCGCAGAGGCCAGTGATGACCAGCAGGAACGGGACGAGGAGTTTACGCAACATCGATGCGGCGGCTGCCGCGTCCGGCCGCTTTGGGGATGAGCACCGTCAGCAGACCGTCCTTGAGTTCCGCGGACACACTATCGACGTCGATGGCTTCCGGCAGCGTGAAGGTGCGGCTGAAGTGGCCGTGTCCACGTTCGACGCGGTGATACTGCTCGCACAGCGCTTGATCCGAGGTGCGATCGCCGCGGATGGCGATCCGTCCTTCTTCCGCGTGGATTTCAATCTGTTCGCGCGAGAGCCCCGCGACTTCGGCGGTGAGCACGAAGGCGCCTTCGGTTTCGTAGAGGTCGACGGGAGGATTCCAGCCGGGCGTATCGGAACTTGTCAGTTGCCCGAAGTGCTCATGAAGCGCGAGCAGGTCGCGAAGGGGATCCCAGCGCGTAAAAGCCACGTCCGAATCGTAGCATGGCTGTCGCGCGTCGGCGGGCATGCTACGATTGCCAGGATATACAGGCACAACTATGGCGTCTCTTCAAGCGACACGGCTCCGCAAAGGCATGCTCATCAAGGTCGGCAACGACCTGTTTCGCATCCTCGAACTTCACCATCTCACCCCGGGCAATAAGCGCGCGCACGTGCAGTGCCGCATGCGCAATATCCGGACGCTGACGTTATCGGACGAGAAGTTCCGCGCCGAAGAAGATGTCGAGCGCGCGACGCTCGACGAGAAAGAGATGCAGTATCTCTACAACGACGGCGACATGTACTACTTCATGGAAACGTCGACCTACGAGCAGATCCACATCTCGGTGGAAGCGCTCGGCGATTCCAAGGATTACCTGATCGCCGACTCGGTGATTCGCGTCGAGTTCTACGACGAGGAGCCGGTCGGGATCGAGTTGCCGGCGACGGTCGATCTCGTCGTGAAGGAAACGGTGCCGGGCATCAAGGGGGCGACCGCCAGCGCGCAGGTGAAGCCGGCGACGCTTGAGACGGGGCTCGTCGTCACGGTGCCGTCGTTCATCAACGAAGGCGACAAGATTCGGGTCAACACCGAGACGGGCGAGTATCAGTCGCGCGTGTGAGCCGCTAGCCCTCAACCGATCGTCCTATGGAAGTCGCGCGAAAGCAGCCGGAGCACGGATGGATCGAAGTCATCACCGGCAGCATGTTCAGCGGCAAGAGCGAGGAGCTCATTCGCCGTCTGCGCCGCGCGCAGATTGCCAAACAGAAGGTTCAGATTTTTAAGCCCGTCATTGACGACCGCTACGGCGTCGATCAGATCGTGTCGCACAGCGACATGCGCATCGCGTCAGAGAGCGTGCGGTCGTCGGACGAACTCGTGCGGCGCGTGGCGAAGGATACCGAGGTCGTCGGCATCGACGAGGGGCAGTTCTTCGATCCGCACCTGACGGCGGCGTGCAACACGCTCGCCAACGCCGGCAAGCGGGTCATCGTCGCGGGGCTGGATCAGGATTATCTGGGGCGGCCGTTCGAGCCGATGCCGCAACTGCTCGCGATTGCGGAGTACATCACAAAAACGCTCGCCATCTGCGTCGTCTGCGGCGACCCCGCGAATCATACGCAGCGCCTTGTGGCGAGTCAGGATCGTGTGCTCGTCGGCGCGTCCGGCCTGTACGAGGCGCGGTGCCGTCACTGTTTCGACCCCTCGCTCGCCGAACCAACGCCTGAGCCCTAACCCACGTCTCTTTCTGTAAAATCTGGCCGTGGATGTCGTCCCCGGCGTACTCATCGCCATCGGCCTCTGGTTTCTCATCGCCAGCGCGCGGATCATCGTCGAGGTGGTGCGGTTCAAGACACGGCAGAAGGGCGCCTTGCTCCTCTGGTTGCCGCCACCGCCGCCGCGCTATGGCCTCATGCTGGCGCTTGGGGTGGCGAGCGGCCTGCTGATCGCGTTCGAGATTCTGGTTCAGCATCGCCTGTCGTTTGGCGAGACGATGATGTTTGTGTACTTCGGCTATCTGGTGCCGTTCAGCCGGCGCATCGCCCGCGGATTTTTTGCGGACGGCATCTGGACCGACTCCGGGTTCATTCCCTATCACGAGATCGGCGGAATCAGCTGGCGCGAAGG
>JAISPN010000075.1 GCA_031274845.1 Acidobacteriaceae bacterium | reverse complement strand
CAGAGCGTCGGTTCTTCCGACCCGGCGCAGGACATGGATGAACAGCAGCGCGCCTACAACGCGCGCTCGATGCTCGTGACGCTGCAGAAGGTGGCGGAGTGGTTCGGGAGCGTGCGCGGCCGTCGCAAGACGATGCTGCTCTTCAGTGAGGGCATCGACTACAACCTGAACGACATCATCCGCGCCTACGATCAGCCGTCCAGTCAGGCCTCGTCGATCATTGAGGATATTCGCGAGACGATCGCCGCGACGGCGCGCTCGAACGTGAGCATCTACGCCATCGATCCTCGCGGGTTGACCTCGGGCAATGAAGACGACATTACCGTGGGGCAGTTTGCCGATTCCGACAATCCATCCGCTGGCATTGGTCAGGGTTCGCTCCGGAACGAACTGCAGATGGCGCAGGACAGTTTGCGCACGCTCTCTGAAGAGACGGGCGGATTCGCGGCGGTGAACCGCAACGATACGCGCGAGGCGTTCGATCGCATCGTGCGCGACAACAGTTCGTACTACGTGCTCGCCTACTATCCGGCCTCGAATCGTCGCGACGGCAAGCTCCACAAGATCGAGGTCAAGACGACGCGGCCAGGGCTGACCGTCCGGGCCCGGCGTGGATACGTCGCGCCTAAGGGAAAACCCGCGCCGCCGCCAAAGACCGGCGGGATGCCGCTCGACATGTATGAAACGATCAACAGTCCGCTGCCCGTGAGCGGATTGATGATGCGCGTCTTCGCGATGCCGTTTAAAGGCGCCGAGCCCAACGCGTCGGTGCTCCTTGGTGTCGAGATGCGCGGCCGCGATCTGACGCTCGACGCCAACTCGAAAGTGGAGGTGTCCTACCTCGCGGTCGATACGAAAGACAAAGTCTTCGGCGCGCGAAACGACGCGCTCACGCTCAACCTCCGTCCCGAGTCCAGGACGCGCGTGGAACAGTCTGGCGTGCGGCTGTTCAACCGGATTGACATCCCTCCTGGCCGCTACCAGGTGCGCATTGCCGCGAAGGACACGGCGAAGGGGGCGCTCGGCTCGGTGATCTACGACCTCGAAGTGCCTGACTTCTACAAGCAGCCGCTGGCGATGAGCGGCGTGGCGATTACGTCTCTTGGCAGCGGCGCGATGATGACGGCAAAGCTCGACGACGAGCTCAAGGCGGTCTTGCCGGCGCCCCCGATCGGACAGCGCGTGTTCCCGCAGAACGATGAGCTCGCGATCTTTGCCGAGATCTACGACAACAACACGAAGGCGCCGCACAAGGTGGACGTGCTGACGTCGATCATCACCGACGATGGCCGCGTGTTGTACAAGAACGTCGAAGAACGCGATTCCAGCGAGCTCAAGGGCGCCAAGGGAGCCTACGGATTCACGGCGAGGATTCCGTTATCTGAGATTCCTCCCGGCCTCTACGTCCTGAACGTGGAGGCGCACTCACGCACGTCGAGCGACACCGGTGTCGGGCGGCAAATCCAGTTCGAGGTGGTCCCGGCGCAGCGATAAGCGAATCCGAACGCAGTCGCGAAAGAAAAAGCCGGCACGCTTCAAAAGAGCATGCCGGCTTTTTTTGTGTACGGAAAACACCGGCTGAGGCCGGCGTCGCGGTTACCTCTTTGGCTTTGGGGCTTCCGCTTTCTTCGGTTCGTCCCCTGGCGCGTCGATCGCCTTGACCTTGGCGACCTTGACGGTGCCGTTGGCGTGCGAGAAGTTCCAGTTGTTCGAGCTCATCGCCGGGTTGAACGGCGTCGTGATCGTGATGGTTTGGACTTCCTGCGGCTGAATCGGCGCCTGCAGGATGCCTTTGCCAGCCGTGATGGACTGGCCACCTTTGTCGTACCAGGTTTCGGTGACCTGCAGCCGCGCGACCGGCGCCGCCGAGATGTTGCGCACCTTGATCGTGGTGACGACGTTGGCGCCGTTGCGCTTGGTGACCGGTTGCGTGAACTCGATGAGTGCCTCACCCTTGACCGGCGGTGTGAACTTTTTGCCGGCAAGCACGGACTGCATCGGCGGCGCCTGTGGAGCCTGCGCCATCAAAGAGGCGCTGGTTGTCACGGCCGTGCTGAACAGGGTCGCGGCGACGATGAAGTGCGCGCGATTCATAATCAATCCTCCGGGAAATAAACAATAGCTGAACGAGTCGAGCGGTCGGGATTATACCTACATTTCGCCGTTCCAGTCCTCTGGCTCAGGGTTCAGGGACCGGAAGATTTCCATGTGCCACTTGCCGCCGCCCCACGGTTCGATGACCTCGGTCGCGACGACATCGACGAGCAACTCGGAGAACAGCCGTCCTTCGGGATCGCCCTCGAGGTGGTACGCCGACTCATCCCATCCGAAATTTGGGTAGAGCGTCAGCGTCAAAAACAGATCGTAGCCGTCGTCGACCACGATGAGCTGTCCGCACGGACGTTTGAGCGTCGAGTGGTAGACGAGATATTTTTCCGCGCTGTGCGCCCGGATGTAGCGTTTGAGGGCGAACTCGCGCGCGACGATTTCCTCGACCGCGATTTTTTTGTCCCAGCAGTCGCGGCAATATTTTTCTTCACCGCGAGGTTCCGAGACGTCTTTGGCGCCGCAGAGCGCACAGCGCGACTTCACAACCGACTTGCGTGGCATGAATCCAATTTACCACTGTACAATTGCGCTTGAGGAACTTCGATGGAACGCCCCTCGCACGCTGGCCTGCGTCACCTTGCACTGAACGTCGTCAATCTCGACGCCATGAAGACGTTTTATACGGAGCTCCTGGGCTTCGTCGTCGAGTGGCAACCCGACGAGGACAACATCTACTTGTCGTCGGGCGTCGACAATCTGGCGCTGCACCGGAGTGCGGCGTACACCTCGGTGTCTTCGCACGCGAGCGCGCTCGATCATCTGGGACTCATCGTGCGGCACGCGGATGATGTCGATCGGTGGGCGGCGTTTCTCGAGAGCCACGGTGTCACGCTGGCGATGCGGCCGAAGACGCACCGTGACGGCGCGCGCTCCTGCTATTTCAGCGATCCGGACGGCAACAAGATCCAGATCATCCATCACCCGCCGATCAGTCCCAAAGTCTGAGCGCGAATCGAACGCGCTACGGTTGCGCGTCGCGTCGACGTTCGAACGCGGGCGTGTACATCCGCTTCGTGTATTCCTTGACCATGCGCCGCGCGGAGAACCTCGGCGCGACGGTGCGGATCGCATCCTTGACGGTCGCGATCCAGCGGTGGGGGACGCCCTCACGGTCGCGATCGTAAAACGCCGGCACAATCTGCTCTTCGAGCAGGCGATAGAGCGCCTCGGCGTCCGCGGCATCGACGGCGTCGTCGTTGTGGCTTGTATTGCCGCCGTCAATCAACCAGCCGTTCGTGCCGTTAAATCCTTCCGCCCACCAGCCGTCGCCGACGCTCAGATGCGGGACGCCGTTGAGCGCCGCTTTCATCCCGCTCGTGCCGCTCGCCTCAAGTGGTTTGCGCGGGTTGTTCAACCAGACGTCGCACCCCTGAACGAAGAAGTGGGCGACGTGCAGGTCGTAATCGTCGATGAACGCGACACGTCCGCCAAATTTCGGATCGATCGCGTGCGCGTAGACGTGCTGCAGATGGTGTTTGCCGATGTCGTCCGCGGGGTGCGACTTGCCGGCCAAAATCACCTGCACCGGCCGATCGGCCGAGTTCAGGATCGTGGCGAGTCGGTCGGGATCGTGAAAGATGAGCTCGGGCCGTTTGTATCCGGTGAAGCGGCGCGCGAATCCAATCGTCAGCGCTTCGGGTTCGAGCAGCGTGCCGGCGGCCACGATGCGCGGCGTGCTGACTTTGTCCACCGCCCAGCGGTCGCGCGCGCGTTCGCGGATGAAGGTGAACAGATACTGGCGCAACTGACGTCGCACGCGCCAGAGGTCGTGGTCGGGAATCGCGAGAATCGCCTGCCACATCGACGGGTCGTCGTGATGGTCGCGCCAGTCGGCGCCAAGGTGGTGCGAGAAGAGCGCGTCGAGATCGGGCGCGATCCAGGTCGGCACGTGGACGCCGTTGGTGATGAAGGCCACCGGGATCTGCTCGACAGGGACGCCCGGCCAGATGCCGGTCCACATCGCGCGCGTGACGTGACCGTGCAGCTCGCGGACGGCGTTGGTGCGCGCCGCCGAGCGGAGCGCCAGCGCCGTCATGATGAACCGTGCCTCGTGCGAGCCGAGCGCGATGAACTGATCGTGGTACGGTTCGAGCGCGCCCCAGCACCCGGCCAGGTATTTGTCGACGAGCGCAAACGAGAAGGCGTCGTGGCCGGCCGGCACCGGCGTGTGCGTCGTGAAGATGGTGCTGGCGCGGATGTTGTCGAGCGCTTCGGCGAACGTCCGCCCCTGTTCGATCTCGTCGCGCATCCGTTGGAGCACGACGAAACCGGC
>JAISPN010000042.1 GCA_031274845.1 Acidobacteriaceae bacterium | reverse complement strand
CTGTCGCAGCATCCGCGGCGCTAATGGCACGTAGTGAAAGGTGAGATAGACGCGAGCTGCGTAGGCATAACAGCGCCCCACCAAGATTCGGCGGCGGTCCGATTGACCAACGCTGGCCGTCGCCGCGGACATCGCTTGCAACCGGGTTAACAGCTTGATCCCGCTGTCGAGATGAAATTGTCCCAGCTTGATATCGAGCCCCATGACGTAGTCACCCACATCCAGATGCAGGAGGGCGCGGTGCATCAGATCCGGCGGCTGGCAGGCCGTCGCGATGCAGGCGTTCACGCCTTGTGTGATGGTGTCACGAGGGAGCGCGGCCACAGTGCGCACGGCGCCGGCGGGATCGTCGGCATAGAGCGCCGCCAGCCTGGCGTACTCATCTGGCGCCTGCGCCAGAACTGGCCGCGCGATACAGACCGTCAGCAGCAGAACACTGACGAGGCAACGCATGCTCTCACTCGCCTAGAAATAAAACTTCGCCCCGAGGGAGGCGGCGAGGAACGCGCCGTCGTAGGGGTGGACCGCGAACACGCGGCCGACGCGGTGGTAGCCGCCTTCGAGTGAAACACTCGCCGACTTTGACATCAGATACTCGACGCCAAAAATCCCGTTGGCGCCCACCTCAAATTCTTTTTCGTGTGTGCCCGCCGTCGTGTCGGGGTCCAGACCGAGCGCAATCATCTGCTTGCGCAGCGCAGGGTCGTTGGCCACGCTGCCGGGAATGATGCTGGCGTAGCGGTACACCCCCGCGCCAATTCCCACATACGAACGCGTGGCGCGCGTCGCGCCATGCTCCCAGTGGTAGAGCGCATCGACCTCGGCAAAAAGATGCCGCACTTCGTAGCGAAACTCGCGATCGACGCCGGATCGGCCATAGCCGGCTTCCGCCCGGAACGACACGCGCGGCGATGTATAGGCTTCGAGTGAAAGCGCGCCTTGCGCGCCGTTCCTGAGTACGGGTTCGATCGGCACCACACCGCTGATCCACACACCGACGGCGGTAATGGAACCTTCACTGTACAGTGCATCGTACGGCGAACTGGACGGTGATTGCGCCGACGCGGCGTGGACGCATCCGAGGATCAAAAGAAGGGTGAGCAGCGACGAGCGCACAGATGACATCCCCCACAGCTAAACACGACGCGCTCCCGTTCGGCAACCCGGAACGAACCGTGACGGCACCAATAAAAAAGGGCCGGTGCTCATCATGAACACCGGCCCTTAAGACTCTTACGCTATCGCAACTATTGCTGTTGCTGCTGTTGTTGCTGCGTGCTCTGCGACAACAACTGACGGCGCTTGTCCTGTTCGGCCTTGAAGTCGTCGTCCTTCATGTAGACGATGTTGATCCAGGCGTGGGCCATTTCGTCGACCGTGCGATCGCCCCAGCCCACCCACTGATTCGGATCGGGATTGCTCTTGTTGGCCGCCGTGTTGTCGTGCCACGCGGTCACGCGAAGAATCGTCCCCTTCGGCAAGAGCGGCGCCGCGTCGTCGGCGTAGACATACGTCGTCATCCACTGGAAGTTGAAGTTGTCGACGTTGCTCAGGATCTGACGCTGCCCCGAGGGAAGAATCGCTTCAACCATCATGCCCTTGCCGCGCAGGTGCATGTGCGGCTGGAAGCTCTCGATGCGCGCGTTTTCGCGGAGCACGGTGAAGCCTTCCGCCACCGACGTTGAGTTCGGACGAAGGTCCATCGTGCCGAGCGCCGCCGGCACCAGCGACAACGTCGTGCGGTACTTCGGCTCCTGCCCTTTCGGGTAGAAGTAGATGCCCATCTGCACTCGGCTGGTGATTTCCTCACCCGCCTGCGAGTAGTGGATGTCCCAGCGGAATCGCGACCCCGGCAGGAGCAGCTTGCCGGTGTCCGAACGCATCATCTCGCCCTGCTTGCCGACGGCCCATTCCATGAACGGCGCCGCCAGACCGGGGATGCCCGGCGCCTGGCCCGGCTCTTCCTGTTCGAGATACGCGATGGCGTGGTGCGTGATGCGGCGTCCCTTGATCGTCTCGGGACGGATTTCAATCGCGCGCACCCAGCGCGGCTCGGTGATGCCCGACGGCGTGTACCGTCGGTCCCACGCGTCCTGCGACACGGCCTGCATCGTGAACGGATCGGACTCGACGATGAGGTCCGGTTCCTTCTGGCCGAACTGCGCCGCGAAGTTCCACCCCTGATCGTCCGGCCACACCTTCGGCGCCGGCATGTCCTTCATGTCGCCTTGCGGCGCGCCCGCGTCGACCCAGCGCAGAATCGTGTCGACCTGATCGTCGCTGAGCGATCGATCGTTCTTGAACTTCTGAATCCCCACCGTCCGATCGATCTGCCATGGCGGCATCTGACGATCGGCCACGCGCGACCGAATCGAGCGTGCCCACGGGCGGGTCTCCGTGTATGTCATGAGCGACATCGGCGCGATCGAGTCGGGCCGATGACAGGCTTCGCACTTCTCCTGAAAAATCGGCGCGATGTCCTTGGTAAAGGTGGGTGTTGCCTTCGCGTCCGCCGCGGACGCCGAAGCGGGCAGCACGAGCGCCGCCGCCAGTGCT
>JAISPN010000307.1 GCA_031274845.1 Acidobacteriaceae bacterium | reverse complement strand
CCGTCGTCTTGTTGTTACGCGTCTTGTAGCCCTTGGTCGGGAGCCCCCACGGCGACACGGGATGACGTCCACCCGATGTCTTGCCTTCACCACCACCGAGCGGGTGGTCGACCGGGTTCATCGCGACACCGCGCACGTGCGGCCGAATCCCCAGCCAGCGGCTGCGCCCCGCCTTGCCGATCGACACGTTCTCGTGATCGAGATTGCCGACCTGACCGATCGTGGCGTAGCACTCGATGAAAATCTTGCGAATCTCACTCGACGGCATCTTCACCGAGGCGTACTCGCCGTCCTTGGCCACGAGCTGCACGCTCGACCCCGCGCTGCGCGCGATCTGGCCGCCTTTGCCCGGCCTGAGCTCCACGTTGTGGATGAGCGTGCCGAGCGGAATGCTCTTGAGCGGCAAGGCGTTCCCCGGCAGGATGTCGACGTTCGCGCCGGCAACGATCGTGTCGCCGACCTTCAAGCCGAGCGGCTGCAGGATGTACCGCTTTTCGCCGTCCGCGTAGGTAAGAAGCGCAATGCGCGACGAGCGGTTCGGGTCGTACTCAATCGTCGACACCTTGGCCGGAATGTCGCGCTTGTCGCGCTTGAAGTCGATGATGCGGTACATCCGCTTGTGACCGCCACCGCGCCACCACGAGGTGAGCTCACCGCGATTGTTGCGTCCGCCGGTGCTCTTGAGCGGCTCGACGAGCGGCTTGTACGGCTCCGACGTCGTGACCTCGTCGAAGGTCTGCACGGTCGCAAAGCGCGACCCCGGCGTCGTGGGATTGAACTTACGAATAGGCATCAGTTATGCCCCTTCCAGGAATTCGGGCATCTTCTCGCCCTCACGCAGCGTGACGTAGGCCTTCTTCCAGTCTGGACGCTGGCCGGCGAACCGCCCTTGCCGCTTAATCTTGCCGTGCGCGATGGCGGTGCGAACCGCCGCGACCTTGGCGCCGAGCAACTGCTCGATGGCGCGCTTGATCTGCACCTTGTTGGCCGACGACGCGACTTCGAACACGATCGTCTTGCCGTCTTCGCGCTGGATCGACGTCTTCTCCGTGATGAGCGGACGCCGGATGATGTCGGTTTGCTTCATGACTAGCCCAGCGCCTCCTGCAGCTTTTCAAGCGCGCTCTTGGTGGCGATCACCCGCTCCGCATTCGCGACCGCGCGCGCGGTGAGGCGATTGCTGGCGACGAACGCGATCCCCGGCACGTTGCGCACCGACTTCGACAGCTTCTCGTCCGGCGCCACATCGACGAGCACCGCTTTGCCAGCGACGCCGAGCGTCTTCAGCAACGCCGTCGCGGCCTTTGTCTTGATGGCTGTTGCGACAAGCGCGTCGACGACGACCAACTGTCCCGTCTGCGCTTTCTCCGCGAGCGCCGAGCGCAGCGCGCCACGCTCGGCCTTCTTCGGAATCGAGAAGGCGTAGCTGCGTGGTTGCGGCCCGAACACCGTGCCGCCTTTCCGCCACAACGGATTGCGAATTTCGCCGACGCGGGCGCGGCCGGTTCCCTTTTGGCGCCACGGCTTCTTGCCGCTGCCGCTGACGAGCGCGCGATTCTTCGTCGCGTGCGTGCCCTGCCGGTCTCCGGCATTCGCGCGCACGACCGACGTCCAAATCAGGCCGTTGTTGACGTCTCCGCCAAACACCTCGTCGCGCAGTTCGACCGCGCCGACTTTTTGATTGCTGCTGTTGACTACGTCCAGTTGCATGGCTATTTCTTCCCGGCCTTCTTCGGCTTCTCGACCTGGGCGACCTTGATGCGCTTGGCCTTGAGCGCCTTGCGAATGACGACGTAGCTGCTCGGCGCGCCCGGAATCCCGCCTTCGACGATGACGAGGTTGTTCTCGAGGTCGACGCGCAGCACCTTCAGGTTGTGCACCGTGGTCCGCGCGCCACCCATGCGGCCCGCCGCGCGCATCCCCTTGACGACGCGCGAGGGATACGACGAGGCGCCAATCGACCCTGGCGCGCGATGGAACATCGAGCCGTGCGTCGCCGCGCCGCCACCGAAGTGATGACGCCGGACCACGCCCTGAAACCCTTTGCCGCGGCCGGTCCCGACGATGTCGACGCGCTCGCCGTTCTCGAAGATCGAGGCGAGCACCTGCTCGCCAATCTTCGGCGCGGCCGCGCCCTTTTCAAGCTGCACTTCGCGACGCACGCGCGTCGGCGGCACGCCTGCCTTCTTGTAATGACCCGCGAGCGGTTTGCCCACCTTCGCCGGCGTCTCTTCGACGAGCCCGAGCTGCACGGCTTCGTACCCGTCGCTCGCGGCCGTCTTGGCCTGCACGACGACGCACGGTCCCGCCTTGATCACCGTCGCCGGATGGATCGTCCCGTCCGCGTCGAAGATCTGGGTCATGCCCACTTTTCTGCCGATGATGCCTGTAACCATAAGAAGCGATCCCGAAATCGCAAACGCGATTACTTGTGTTCTTTCCCGAACGCCTTGATTTCCACGTCCACGCCCGCCGGCAGATCGAGCTTCATCAGCGCGTCCACCGTCTGCGGTGTCGGCTCGAAGATGTCAATCAGCCGCTTGTGCGTGCGCACTTCGAACTGCTCGCGCGATTTCTTGTCGACGTGCGGTGACCGGAGCACGGTCCACTTGTTCTTGGCCGTTGGGAGCGGAATCGGCCCCGCCAGCCGCGCGCCGGTGCGCTTCGCGGTGTCGACGATCTCGCTCGTCGACTGATCGAGCACGCGATAGTCGTAGGCCTTGAGGCGAATCCTGATTTTGTCGCTGAACGATGCTGTAGCCATTCTCTACTTCCCCTGCGCCTTCGCGACGACTTCTTCGCTGACGTTGGATGGTGCCTGCTCATAGCGATCGAAGTGCATCGAATACGACGCGCGTCCCTGCGTGCGCGACCGAAGGTCGGTGGCGTACCCGAACATCTCCGAGAGCGGCACACGCGCCGAGATAATCTGCGTGCCCCCGCGATCTTCCTGCGATTGAATCTGGCCGCGGCGCTGCGAGAGGTTGCCCATGACGTCGCCCAGATAATCCTTGGGCACCGTCACCTCGACGCGCATGACCGGTTCGAGCAACACCGGCTTGGCCTTCTTCGCCGCATCCTGGAACGCCATCGAACCGGCAATCTTGAACGCCATTTCCGACGAGTCGACGTCGTGATACGACCCGTCGTACAACTCGATCCGGACATCGTCCACCGGATACCCGGCCAAGACACCGCGCGTGAGCGCTTCCTTGATGCCTTCGTCGATCGGCTTGATGAATTCCTTCGGGATGGAGCCGCCCACGATCTTGTTCTCGAAGATGTAGCCGGTCCCCGGTTCGCCCGGATACAAATGAATCTTCGCGTGGCCGTACTGACCGCGGCCGCCCGTCTGCTTGGCGTACTTCATTTCGCCATCCGCCTGACGGGTGAGCGTTTCCTTGTACGCGACCTGCGGCTTGCCGACGCTCGCCTCGACGCTGAACTCGCGCTTCAGGCGGTCGACGATGATTTCGAGGTGCAGTTCGCCCATGCCGCGAATAATCGTCTGGCCGGTCTGCTGATCGGTGTTGACGCGGAAGGTCGGATCTTCCGCCATCAGCTTCTGCAACCCTTGCCCGAGCTTCTCCTGATCGACCTTCGTCTTCGGCTCGATCGCCAGCGAGATGACCGGCTCCGGGAAGTCCATCGACTCGAGCACGATCGGCTGCTTCTCGTCGCACAGCGTGTCGCCGGTGCTGACGCTCTTGAGGCCCACCGCCGCGGCGATATCACCGGCGTACACCTCTTTGATTTCCTCACGCTTGTTCGCGTGCATCTTGAGGATGCGGCCGATGCGCTCGCTGCGCTGCTTGGTGGAGTTGTAGACGCTCACGCCGGCATTGAGCACGCCGGAGTAGACACGGAAGAAGGTGAGCTGACCGACGAACGGGTCGGTCATGATCTTGAACGCCAGGGCCGAGAACGGCGCGTCGTCGGACGCGGGACGCTCGATGAGCGTGCCCTCTTCCTTCGCATTCGGATCGATGCCAGACACCGACGGGATATCGACCGGCGACGGCAGGAAGTCGACGACCGCGTCGAGCAGCAGTTGCACGCCCTTGTTCTTGAAGGACGACCCGCAAATCACCGGCACAAACGCCGCTTCGCTCTTGCTGTGCACCGAGGAGAGCACGCGCTTGCGCAACGCCGTCTTGATTTCGTCCTCGGAGATCTCTTCGCCGCCCAGGTATTTCTCGAGAATCTTGTCGTCAGCCTCGCTGACTTTTTCGAGGAGCTGCTCGCGGTAGTGCTTCGCGTCCTCAAGCATGTCCGCCGGAATATCGCCGACGACATAGCTCGCACCCATCGTGTCGTCCTTGTAGGTGATCGACTTCATGCGAATGAGGTCGACAACACCGACAAACACATCTTCGGAGCCGATGGGGAGCTGAATGGCCACAGGATTCGCCTGCAGCTTGCTGATGATCTGCTCGAACGTCCGGGTGAAGTTCGCCCCGATCCGGTCCATCTTGTTGACGAAGCAGATGCGCGGCACGCGGTACTTGTCCGCCTGACGCCACACCGTTTCGGACTGCGGCTCGACACCAGCGACCGAGTCGAACACGGCCACCGCGCCGTCGAGCACGCGCAGCGAGCGCTCGACTTCGGCGGTGAAGTCCACGTGGCCGGGCGTATCGATGATGTTGATGCGATGCTCGCGCCAGAAGCAGGTCGTCGCGGCCGACGTAATCGTGATGCCGCGCTCTTGTTCCTGCTCCATCCAGTCCATGACCGCCGTCCCCTCGTGCACCTCACCGATCTTGTAGGTGATGCCGGTGTAGAAGAGGATGCGCTCGGTCGTCGTGGTCTTGCCGGCATCGATGTGCGCCATGATGCCGATATTGCGCGTCTTCGCTAACGAAGTCTGTCTTGCCATTACGAATTAGGACTCTCGACTCTGGGCTTTAGGCTCCAGGCAGCGCACACATGCGCCGCCTGATTCACAACCACTGACTTCACTACCACCGATAATGGGCGAACGCCTTGTTCGCTTCCGCCATGCGGTGCGTATCTTCGCGCTTCTTGACGGCGCCGCCACGCAAGTTGGCCGCATCCATCAATTCGTTCGCCAGCTTCTCCTGCATCGTCTTGCCGTCGCCGCGCGAGGCCGCGAAACCGACAATCCAGCGGAGACTGAGCGACAGGCGGCGGTTCGGATTCACTTCGACCGGCACCTGATAGTTGCTGCCGCCCACGCGGCGCGACTTCACTTCAAGCGTCGGCTTGACGTTGTCGATCGCCTTCTTGAAGACCTTCAACGGATCGTCGCCGGTCTTGTCCTTGATGATGTCGAAGCTCTTGTAGAGGATGCGCTCGGCCGTGCTGCGCTTGCCGTCGGACATCACGCAGTTCACGAACTTGCTGACGAGTTGGCTGTCGTACAACGGATCGGGCGCAACCTCGCGCTTCGGAATTTCACGTCGTCTGGGCATCTCGAATCCTTACGCCTTCTTCGGCCGCTTTGCGCCGTACTTCGAACGTCCCTGCATGCGTCCCTGCACACCCACCGCGTCAAGCGTGCCACGCACCACGTGATACCGGACGCCCGGAAGGTCTTTCACACGGCCGCCGCGGATGAGCACGAGCGAGTGTTCCTGCAGGTTGTGACCCACGCCAGGAATATAGGTCGTGACCTCGATGCCGTTCGTCAGGCGCACGCGCGCCACCTTGCGGAGCGCCGAGTTCGGCTTCTTCGGGGTCTGCGTGAACACGCGCACGCACACGCCACGCTTCTGCGGGCTGTTTTGAAGCGCCGGGCTCTTCGTCTTCGTGACGATCTTCTTGCGGCCGGCGCGTACGAGCTGACTGATAGTCGGCATGCTCTATCTCGTTACCTGACTCTCGTTACCTGGCCACCTGCGCGCGCAACCATGAAATGGCCACAGCGCCAGATGACAAAATCAACAATAGCGGCGCGCAGTGCACCGCGTGTGTCGCTTCAGGCCTAGAAGCCGCAACCGGCTTGGCGCCTGAAAACCCTATGACCTTACAAATGCGAGTTGGTCGAGACGGACTGTCTTCCCCGGCTTGCCGAACCGATGTGTCATCACCGGCAACTGGCGGCCTCTCGCGATCGTTCGCGCGAGAAGTTTGAGGGACGCTCGTTCACAAGCGGTGAAGCTAGATAGGGTGTCCTAGCTCCAACAGAACCTGAGGAATATACCACGCGCGAAAGCCCCGTGCAACACGTCAACAGTTTTCCCGGCACTTTGCTGGCGCATGCGCCTTCATCACAGGCACGTTCACGACATGCACTTTCGTAACGTTCTTCGAGTATAGTCTGCGATCGTCATTGAGGACGGGCCCGCTTCGCACCGCGGGACTCTCTACAAAAAACATTTCAGGAGTTGCCATGACACAGACGACCGCTGCCGCTGTTCTTGCCGCAGTTCTGTCGGTGGGACTGACCACATCAGCCTTCGCGCAAGCGCCCGCGCCAGCACAAGGCCGTGGCGGCACGCCCGCACCGCCGCAAAATCTTCAAGCGTTCCCCAAGGATATCGATCGTCAAGCCCTGAGCGCCGCCATGCGGAGCTTTACCCAGGCCCTCGGCGTCGAGTGCAACTACTGCCACGTCGATCGCAACTTCGCGGCCGACGACAAACAGCAGAAGAAAACGGCGCGCGCCATGATCCAGCTCGTCGGCCATGCCAACGAGATGATCGCCGCAGGGGTTGCCAAAGCCCCCGCTGACGTCGTGAAAGTCCAGTGCTTCACCTGTCACCGCGGGAAGGCGATTCCAGAGAATCCGCCACCGCCGCCCGCTCCGGCAGCGGCTCCGGGCCGCTAGCAAGACGAATCACGTCCCTGACGGCAGCCATGCCGTCAGGGCGCCTCACTACAGCCGCCGCATCAATCAGCACACTCCAGCCTCTCGCGCGCCGATCGTGTTCATCGCTCATGGCGAGATCCAACTCGCGCGAGCGTCGCCAGCGTGACGCCCCCGCCACATTCGCTGGATCGTCCTAAATTGGCCTGAATCAACGCGTTCCAGACCATGACTCCCAATGCCGCGCGGTGCACACAGGCATCGGCGCGGGCAAGACCTATCCAAAATCACCTAGAACAGCTGTTGACTTCGATTGGCGCGAGTATTAATTTTGAACAATCAAAATCGTGGACACCACCAAAGAACATCCGCAGGCGATCGGCACACGCGGCTGGCGTCTGCCAGCGGCTGAAGTCAGCCTGCCCGAAGTCCATGGATCGATTGCCGTCCCTGAAGGGAGCGGCTTCTGGCGAAAGATGCTCGCCTTCGCCGGCCCGGGATATCTGGTGGCCGTCGGCTACATGGACCCCGGCAACTGGGCGACCGGCCTCGCCGGCGGCGCACAGTTTGGCTACACGCTGCTCAGCGTGATCGTGATCTCCAATCTCATGGCCATCCTGCTGCAAGCGCTTGCCGCGCGGCTTGGCATTGCCAGCGGACGCGATCTCGCGCAGGCCTGCCGCGACAGCTATTCGACGCCGGTGACGTTTTTCCTCTGGGTCCTGTGCGAGATTGCCATTGCCGCGTGCGATCTCGCCGAAGTGCTGGGCGCCGCCATCGCGCTGAACCTGCTGTTCGGTCTGCCGCTCATCTGGGGAGTGTTGCTCACGACGCTGGACGTGCTCGTCGTCCTCTATCTCCAGCACCGCGGATTCCGCTACGTCGAAACCCTCGTCATCGTGTTGATTCTGCTGATTGCCGGATCGTTCGCGATTGAGATCTACCTGGCGCGGCCGTCGATGGGAAGCATCGCGTCAGGGTTTCTCCCCACGTCGCGCATTCTCACGAACCCCGACATGCTGTACGTCGCCATCGGCATCCTCGGCGCGACGGTGATGCCGCACAACCTGTATCTGCACTCGTCCATCGTGCAGACGCGAAACTACGCCACCACCGCTGACGGCAAACGCGAGGCGATCCGCTTCTCCACCATCGACTCGTCGGTCGCGCTCATGTCGGCGCTCTTCATCAACGCCGCGATTTTAATCATGGCGGCCGCGACATTCCACGGAACGGCCTACGAGGATGTCGCCGACATCAACGATGCCTACAAGCTGCTGTCGCCGCTGCTCGGCACGTCGCTGGCCAGCACGCTCTTCGCCGTCGCGCTCCTCTGCTCCGGTCAAAACGCCACGCTCACCGGCACGCTGGCTGGACAGATCGTGATGGAAGGCTTCATCAACCTCCGCATCCGGCCATGGCTCCGCCGGCTGATAACACGCCTCGTCGCCGTCGTGCCAGCGGTCGTCGTGCTGATGATGTACGGCGAGCAAGGCAGCGGGCCGCTGCTGATTCTGAGTCAGGTGATTCTCAGCCTGCAGTTGCCGTTCGCGGTGTTTCCGCTCGTCGCCTTCACCAGCGATCGGCACAAGATGGGAGAGTTCGTGAACCCGGCGTGGGTGAAGCTGCTGGCGTGGAGCATCGCGTTCGTCATCGCCGGACTCAACGTCTGGCTCATTTACCAGACGTACGCGACTATGTAAACCACAGGACACGGACGATCGCGTCTCTCACGATCACCGCATCGAGCATCAGCCAGCAACAATACACGCCGCACGCGCTCCAGAACGTGGCGAGCCACCACTTCTCGATACGCGCGCCCGCCACGCCGTAGCTCGTGAGCAAGAGCAGCATGACAAACAGCTCAAACGACGTCCGCTCGGCATTGCCCACATGGACCCACACATTCGCGGCGTCGAGCGACAGCGCGCTCAAGGCATACACACACGCGGCTATCGCGATGACAGATCGGCGGCGAACGGCCAGCAGCAACGCCACCGCGCCACCCAAAACAAACAGGACTGGCAACGTCAGCGCGCCGGTCGCCATGTGCGGCTCCGTGGGCCAATACGCGCCCGCGCGAATCGCGGTCCACGTCGCGGCGATGCCGGCAAACGGCGCACCGGCCGGCGGATGGTAGAAGAAGGCAGACGCGCCCCACACCGGAGACAGGCGAAGGCCCACATACGTGCGCCACGCGGCAATCGGCGCGAAGGCCAGAAGGCCGACGACCACCGCATCCCGATGACGGCGGTCCAGCGCGAGCCACGCGCACGCCGCCAGCACGGCGAACATCCCCGTTTCGCGCACGAGCAGCGACAGCGCGCACAACACGCCAGCCACCACGGCGCGGCCCGAGAACAGGCAGGCAAACGCCGTCAGCAGCAGGGCCGCGGCAAGCGGCTCAGGGAGCCCGTTGTGCAGAGAACTCCAGAAGCCGGGGATCACGAGGATGAGCAGTCCCATCGCAGGCGACCGCTGGCTCCGCGCCGCGATCCAGGCCACGGCCGCCGCCGACGCGCCGAGCGCGGTCAGCAGCAACCAGACCATCGCCGCCGGAAAGGCGCGCCAGTGGCCGAATGTCACAAGACGCGTCAGCAGCGTGAACCCAATCCGCCCGTATCGATACGGCGGCGTATCGACCACAGCGCTATAGCCGTTAACGTTCGGCAACTGGCGCAGCCACGGATCGAACGCCATCATGTACATGAACTCACCGTCGTAGCCGGTCTCGTACAACCACAGCGAGTCGCGCAGTTCCTGATTGGTGTTGATGAGCGGGTTCTGCTCGAACTTCGCCCGCTCAATCTTGAGGAAGCCGCTGTAGTTGCCGTGAAAGCGGTCCAGTTCGGCGCGCGCGAATATTCCAAAAACGAGCGCGACGATCGCTCCCGTGACGACCGCTCTCGCTAAATCCACACGCGGCGACACCGGCCCGCGATGCCACAGCCACCGCGCAGCCGCAACCAGATGCGGAAGCCAGAGCAGGCACAACCAGCGCACGGCCGTGCCTTCCGAGAGCAGGATCTTGAATGGTGACACCCAAGGCGCGGCAATCGTCGCGAGCACGAGCACGCCGGCGCCCACCTGCAACACGCCCATCACGAGGCGGAGGCCACGGCGCACCGGCACGATCGGCGCCGCCGCCACGGCCGCCGCCGACAAGGCCAGCACGAGCGTCCACATCCACGAGACGGGCGCGTACGGCGCCTGCCGCGGCACCACGAACAGGATGTTCGGCACCGTGACGTTCCCGTAGTGCGTTGCGACTTCCAGAGCGTCGATCGTCAGTGCCCCTGACGCGCGGATGGCGACATGGTGCGAATCCGCACCGGCAAGAGATTCAATGGCGCAGTCAATGCGGCGAACCACCGCGCCAAGCTCCGGCGCGCACACCTCGATATCGTCCACCGTGACATGCGCTGGTCCTGCTGGCTGCGACGCCGCGCGAAGGATCAGCGCCACAGGCGAAACGGGCGCCGCAAACGTAAACGACGCGCGACCGCTGACGTCTTTGAGGGACTCTTCGACAAGCTTCGCCCGGTACGGCTCGAACTGCTCGTACACGCTGACGCGGGCGAGCACGACGGCCACGGCCGCGACGAGCAGCACGGCAGTCGCTCGCGATCGGCCAGTCATCGTGACGCGATTCTACCCGGGCAAACGCCCCTTAATGGTGTTCGATGATGCGGAGCTGAGCAGTAGCCAGTGCCTGCATGCGTGCGCAGCCACCGACGGCACGGGCGCTCAAGGATGAGGAAGACATGGAGAGGACTGACGAACGGCGGCTCACGCCTCCTCTTCGGCTTCCTCTTCGTCCTCGTCTCCCCACGGCGAGGGCTGCGGACCAGGCACGATGCCCGCGATGTCGGGATCTTCGTCGCCCGCCGCCCGCGGATTCGCCGCCTTCATCGCTTTGCTGTTGGCGCGACGTTCGTCCTTCATCTTCCGTTTTTCTTGCCGTGCGCGTTCTTTCGCCCGCTTTTCGAGCGTCGGTCTCGTTCGATTTGCCACGTCCGCCTCCCAACCCGGTCTTTCCTTGTAACTTTACCATCACGACAGGCGGTGAAAGCTCCTGCCTGCGGACATGACACGCGCAACGTAGAATGCGGACGCGCACAGAAGTCGAGGAGTCTCCCGTGAAGACGTTCAGCCCCCTTCATTTTG
>JAISPN010000273.1 GCA_031274845.1 Acidobacteriaceae bacterium | reverse complement strand
CCTTCGGCGCCGAAACCGGTGACGCGGCTATTGGCCAGCGATACCACATCAACACCAAGACCTCGCAGCGCATCGGCGGTCGACGAAGGCGCCGCCTTGCCGTGGTCGGACGTCAACACGTGATCGTGATCACGCCGCGGCTCTTCAATCGTCAGCTCGAGGTTCGTGAAGGCCAGCGTGGCGCGCCGCACCAGATTGGCCAGCTCGTTCGTCGGCCCGCTGGGCCCCACGGTCGGCACAAACGAGGTATCGCCAGTGAACGCGAGAGTGATCGGTCCGTCGGCGGGAATCTCCGGCACCGCTGGACGCCGCACCGAGATCACATCCCGGAGACCGTTTGCGAGAAACATCATCGCCGTGAACCCCGCGGCGACGACTACGACGATGAGAATGGGAATGGGGCGCAACAGCGATCGCCGCCCCGTGGGTGGTGTGGACGTGTGTGGTGTCACTCTAACTGTCGAATATATCTGACGCGCCGCCGCGCGGCATCCTTGCGTGCCGCAAATCGCGTGTGCCACGATGAGCGCGATTCAGGATCACGGATGCCACCGCTCAACGGACTCAAAGTCGTCGACCTCACCCGCGTCCTCGCGGGCCCGTTCTGCGCGATGTTGCTCGGCGACATGGGCGCGGACGTCATCAAGATCGAAGAACCCCACGAAGGCGACGACGCGCGGATGTGGGCGCCCTTTGTCGGCGACTGGAGCGCGTACTTTCTCGGCGTCAATCGCAGTAAGCGCAGCCTCGCGCTCGACCTGAAGCAGCCTGACGCCGCCACGACGCTCCGCGCGCTGCTCGCCACGGCTGACGTCTTCATCGAGAACTTCAAGCCTGGCAGTCTCGACAAGCTGGGCTTTGGCGTCGACGACATGCGCGCGCTCAATCCACGGCTCGTCTACTGCTCGATCAGCGGCTACGGACGCACGGGGCCGCGCCGCCATCTCACCGGCTACGATCCGGTCGTTCAGGCGGAATCCGGATTCATGAGCATCACCGGTATTCCGGAAGGGCCGCCGGTCCGCACCGGCATCGCGATGACCGACTATCTGGCCGGTCTCTACGCCTTCAGCGGCATCCTGCTCGCGCTGCGCGATCGCGATCGCACCGGCCACGGCCAGCACGTCGACATCGCGCTCTTTGACTCGATCCTCTCCACGCTGTCGATGCCCGCGGGCATCCTGCAAGCGACCGGACGCATGCCGTCACGCATCGGCAACGACCACTCCTCCATTGCGCCCTACGAAGTGTTCAACGCCAGTGACGGCATGTTGATGATTGCCGCGGCGAACGGACGGCTGTGGAAGCAGTTGTGTACCGCGCTCGACGTCCCGGCGCTCGTCAGCGATCCGCGCTTTATCACCAACACCGATCGCGTCAAGAACCGTCCAGAGCTCAAGGTCGAACTTGAACGCGCGATGCGCGAGCACACCGTGGACGGCTTGATTACGTTGCTGCAACGTCACGGCGTGCCGTGCGGGCGCGTCCGGACGATTGCCGAAGCGCTTCAGGATCCGCAGGTCGAGCCGCGCGAGATGTTCATCGGGTTCGACGATGAGGCGCTCGCCGGATTCAAAGTCATCGGCAATCCGATCAAGCTTTCCGACAACCCTGCCGACGTCAGACAGCGTCCGCCAAAGCTTGGCGAACACACCGAAGAAATCCTCGACGAGCTCTACGCCCGTCGAAAGACGCAGTAACCGCGGCTCGCCATCAAGAACGACGCGGACGTATCAGCAGAGTCATTGCTGACTGCGCTGTCATCAGAGCCGCCGGCCAACCCCGAAGGCGAATTGCACCGAGGTCGCATCCGGCGGCCTCGTCTCAGGAATGACGACGCCATTCAGAGAGACGTTGCGCTGCCGGGACACCGACCTCATGACGCCCGCATCCACACGCATCACCCAATCCTTTGTGCGCCAATACTCGACGGTCCCGCCAAGGTCGAGCAGCGGATTCGTGACGCGTCCGTACTGCGACATACCCGCATCCTGTCCAAGAAATACCTGCGAATAACTCTCCACCCCTCCACGCGCCCGGAAGAACAGCCCGACGCGTGGTCCCCGGCCGCCCCACATGATCCCGCCAACCGTTTGCAGCACACGCCCACCACTCCACGGCGTATGCATCAGTTGCGGCTGAACAAACGCCGTGAACATGCCATCCAGATCGACGTGATGACTGAGGCGATACTCGCCGAAGGCGCCGGGGCCTGCATTGTTCATCAAAGTAAACATCCCCTCACCTGCGAGTTGCGAGTACACCAGTTGCGGCCCCAGCACGAACCGGCGCGGATCATCGGGTGATGATGGCACTGGGCGACGGGGGCGCTGCTCTGAAAGGCGGTACTCCAGGCCTGCACTGATGCGATAGGCGTTTGCGGTCACAGCGCCTTCATTGGAGCCTGAAGGAGTCAGCGCACCATACACCTCGTGCGTGGCATCGACCCGCGCGCTGATTCGAGAGGACGGAAAGAAAACTCCCGAGAGGCCAAATTCGAGCAGTAAATGACGTCCTGGCGCAACGAAAACCACCCAATTCTCGGTATCACTCAAAAACTCACGATTGGACTGAATCAGGCCGGCGGACATCAGACCCAGCAGCGAGAACTGCGTGCGATCGATTGCGCGGGCGGTAATGCCTCCTTTCGCAATGAATGTCCGGCCGCCTTGCGCTTGCTCATCCGATGGTTTTCTGATTGAAAACCAGGACAGCTCCCCTTCGAATCCCAAACGTTCGCGGGCGGGCACAGAGATGCGAATGCCACCGCCTGGCGACGTCACCTCATGGCCAAACATGTCATACGACGTGAGGCCGCCAATGAAGGTGCCGACGCGTACGCCCGGCTCGTCTTGCGCGAACGCAGGTCCACACAGACCACCCGTCAAAACAGTGGTAACGACAACAATGACTGATCGCATTCCAGATCCAGTCGTGACGTTCCGAAAACTCTACA
>JAISPN010000224.1 GCA_031274845.1 Acidobacteriaceae bacterium | reverse complement strand
ACCGTACGGCGCTTCACATCCACCACACCTTTCAACCTCACGTAGTGTGTTACGCCACACGCGCGCGAAGAGTTTCATCAATGGATTTGGAACATCTTAAGATTTGGTCTGTTTTCGATGGCTGAATCTGAACGCTTCCGTGCTGGGGTGAAGGTTCCTATCGCCTTCATGGCGGCAACGCGTCAGAGGTTGCGGGTCGCCAG
Organism: Acidobacteriaceae bacterium; assembly: GCA_031274845.1. Classification (GTDB taxonomy): domain Bacteria; phylum Acidobacteriota; class Vicinamibacteria; order Vicinamibacterales; family CAVVIG01; genus CADEEX01. The sequence goes on along the minus strand of JAISPN010000224.1, from coordinate 3,057 downwards.
GACTTCTTTGACGGATGTCCGGTCGCCGGTGCAGTTGATGCGGCGCGGCGCGGCAAGCACCTTCAACTCGAACTTCAGCGACGTGTACAAATCGACGATGCGCGCGGTGGCCTGATTGGACAGGATCACCGGGCCTGTGTGCTTCGAGAGCCACTCGGCCGTGCGGACCTGATCGTCCCAGCGGAAGCCGCCCTTGGAGTACGCCGTGAATGGCACGTCGTACGGAGGATCCGCGTACACGAAATCGGTCGGCTCCAGTTCGAGCTGATCGAAGTCCATACACGTGAACATCCACCCTTTGAAGGCGCCACGGTATTCCTCGAACGCGACACGATACGGGATGGTTTTGTAGCGGCCGAACGGCACGTTGAAGCTGCCCGTGCTATTGAAGCGGCACAGGCCGTTGTAGCCCGTGCGATTGAGATAGTAGAAAAGGCTCGCGGCTTCTTTGGTCGCGCTTTTGCCGGTCGCCAGGAGCGTGTTGAATCGTTCACGCGCGTGATAGTACGCGTGGCGCTCGTTCTCCATCGAAGACTCGATCGCGAGCCCCTTCTTGAGCCACCGGTAGAAGTTGATGACGTGCGGATTTACGTCGTTGAGCAACGCCCTGTCCGGCACAAGCCCCGTCGCGACGGCGAGCCCGCCGCAAAACGGCTCCACCAATCGACGACCGCGATGGGCCTGCCAATAGGGAAGCAATGTCGGCAGTTGCCATCGCTTGCCGCCAGCCCATTTGAGCGGCGGCTTGACCACCGGACGAGACTCGATCTCTGGTTCTCGCCGGAACGCGCGTACCACACCCATCGGTTTCGAAAGATGACGATAGCACGTCGTGTATCCTTGATTCGTTAACGCCACTCACGAGCCTCTGACGGTCATTGCCTCCCGTGCCTCATCGCCGCGTGCTTCCTCGTCTCGTCCGCCGCCACTCAGATATTGCAGGCTGGGGGGTCTATGCCGCAGAGAACATCCCCGAAGACACGCGCCTTGTGGAATACAAAGGCGAGCTCATCTCGCAGGCCGAAGCGAGCCGGCGCGAAGAGCGCTATCTGCGGCGTCAGCGGATCTGGGTGTTCACCATCAACACGCGGTGGGCACGTGACGCGGCGGTCGGCGGCAACATCGCGCGCTACTTCAATCACTCCTGCCGCCCGAACTGCTACACCGACGTCCGTGGACACACCATCTGGATTCTGGCCGCGCGCGACATCACGCGCGGTGAGGAATTGACCATCGACTACAACACCAGCGGCTATGCCGGCATCCGGTGTCTGTGCCGGCCGCGCTGCCGGCGCATGCTTTAAGTGATGTACCGTCCCGTCATTGGGTAGCGCGCATACGCTCGCGTCACACGCCATGCACGAAGGACGAACCGGCACTCCGCAAATCGCCGCCAGTCACCATCGACGCTCCGCCGTCGGCGCGCTCGTCGTGGCGATGATGTCGTTTCAGTGCGGCGCGGCGATTGCCAAGCAGTTGATTCCCTCGATCGGCGCGTCAGGAACGACGGCGCTGCGCGTTGGGCTGGCGGCGGTAATGGTGTTCGCCATCCAACGGCCGTGGCGCGCATGGCCCACGGCCACGCGTGGCCGCCGCTCCTCGCCTACGGGCTGTCGCTCGGCACGATGAATCTCGCCTTCTACATGGCGCTCAGGACGATTCCTCTTGGTGTCGCCGTGGCGCTTGAATTCTCCGGACCGCTGGCGGTCTCGGCCATCGCCTCAAGACGACTCAGCCACTTCGCGTGGCTCGCGCTCGCCGTGGCTGGTCTCCTCCTGCTGCTTCCCTTTCATGTGACCAGCGCCTCTCTCGATCCGGAAGGCGTCGGGTTCGCGCTGGCGGCGGGCGGATGCTGGGCGCTTTACATCGTGTGTGGACAGCGCGCTGGCGCCGCGCACGGCGTGACTGCCTCCGCGTGGGGCCTCTTGATCGGATCGCTCGTCGCCGTGCCGATCGGCATCGCCTTCGATGGACGGCACCTCTTCTCCCCGGCGGTTCTTCCGCGCGGCCTCGCCGTCGCGGTGCTCGCGAGCGCGCTCCCCTATACGCTCGAGATGTACGGACTGCGGCGCCTCCCGGCGCGCGTCTTCGGCACGCTCATGAGCCTTGAACCGGTCATCGCCGCGATCGCCGGGCTCGTTTTTTTACACGAACATCTCACGTCCGTTCAGTGGATGGCGATCGGCGCGGTTATGATCGCGTCGCTCGGCACCACCGCCGGCGCTGAGCCCGGACCTCGCGCGACGTAAAGATTCGACGATTTCCATTGAAGGAGCACACGCACATGCACGCCACCTATCGAGGACTGCTCGGCGCGCTCATCGTCACGGCATCAGCGGCGATGGCCGCGCAAACACCCGCGGGCGGTCAACCGCCTGCCGCCGGTGGACGCGGCGCGGCGCCGCGCGCATCGCTGTGGGTGACAACCACCGCGTTTCCTGATGGCGGAGAAATCCCGCTGCACAACTCCGGCCGCGGCGACAATAAATCGCCCGCGTTCGAGTTCCACTGGAATCAGGGCACGAGTCCCGCCACGCCCCCAGAGAATCTCCAGTCGTACGCGATTGTTCTCCACGACATCGAAAACGCCGGACCGAATCGCGGCACGACCGACACGCTGCACTGGTCCGCCTTCAACATTCCTGGAACCGCGAAAGGGATTCCCGAAGGGCTCGCCACGGGCGATCTGCCAGACGGCACGCGCAATGGCCCTGGCATCATGGCCGGACGCGGCACGCCGGGCTACTTCGGTCCCGGCGCTGGACCCGGCCCATTTCATCACTACGTTTTCGAGTTCTACGCGCTCGACGCCACGCTCACGCTTCCGGCAAACGCCACGCGCGAAGCGTTGATGCAGGCGATGGAAGGCCACGTCATCGGCAAGGCCGCGTATGTCGGCCGCTTCAGGGCGCAGCAATAATCCTCGGCGGCAGGGACCGCTTTTCGCAAAAAAATCCCCAGATTTTCCCACAGCGCTTCCGTCCCCAGGTCGGCGTACCGTTTCATCAGGGCCCGCAGCTGCGTTTTATCGTAGCTTTCGTCCCATCCGGGCAGGGA
>JAISPN010000214.1 GCA_031274845.1 Acidobacteriaceae bacterium | reverse complement strand
GTCAGGCCGGCGCGATCGCGAAGATCGAAGCGGCGGGCACGCCTGCGGAGATCACCGTAGTGCGCGTGCCGGGCGCGTTCGAGATTCCGTCGATGGCTCGTCACGTGGCGGAGACCGATCGCTACGACGCCGTGATTGGCCTCGGGTGTCTCATTCGCGGCGCGACCCCGCACTTCGAGATCATTGCCAACGCCGTCGCGCACGGTTTGATTCAGGCCTCAGGCGAGACGGGAATCCCGATGTCCTTTGGCGTCTTGACGACCAACTCGGTGGAAGAAGCGCTCGAGCGCGCGGTCGACGGGCCGTCGAACAAGGGATGGGAAGCGGCGGCGGCGGCCATCGGGATGGCCAATCTCACGGCGCAAGTGACGCGCAGTGATCCTGCGCTATGAGCGCGCGCCGGAAAGATCTTCGGCACCGCACACGCGAAGCCACGCTTCAGGTGCTCTATCAGTGGGAGATCGGGAAAGTCGACGTGGCGAGCGCCGCCGACACGCTCTTCGATCTGCAGTGGGCGGGGTCCGATGCGCCGCCAGAAACGCTTCGTGAGACCGCGACCGAACTGGCGCACGATACCGTGCGGCGTCTCGATGCGATCGACGCGTTGGTGGCTGAGACGGCCGAGCGCTGGCGTCCCGAGCGGATGGCGGTGCTCGATCGGTTGATTCTCCGGATGGCGATCTGCGAGTTGCTGCAACAGCGCGAACCGGCGGCCGTGGTGATCAACGAAGCCCTCGAGCTCGCGCGGACGTTCAGTACCGAGGACGCCGTCAGGTTCATCAACGGGATCCTGGATACGGTGAAGAAGAAAATCGAGCACGGCGCCGAGAACGGCGCGGCGTAGTCATGTCCACTTCACAAGACGAACAAGTTCAGCAACGTCAGGCCAACCTCGAAGGGCTCAAGGCGCTCGGGGTCGAGCCGTATCCGCACGAATTCCGGTGGAAGGAGACCGTCACCGCGCTGGTCGACGCGCACGGCGGCACGTCGCACGACGATCTCGAAGCCGCGCGGCCCGAGACCATCACAAGTGGACGTATCCTCGCGATCCGCACGTTCGGGAAAGCGAACTTCCTCGCCATCTCCGATGGACGGAATCGTATTCAGGTCTACATCCGTCAGGACTCGCTTCCGCCGCTCGATTTTTCGATCTTCAGGTTGCTCGATTTCGGTGATTGGGTTGGCGTCGAAGGACGGCTGTTCCGGACGAAGACCAACGAGCTGACGATTTGGGCGTCGCGGCTGCACTTTCTCGCGAAGTGTCTCATTCCGCTGCCGGAAAAGTGGCACGGCTTGACCGACATCGAGGTGCGCTATCGGCAGCGGTATCTCGATTTAATCGTCAATCCGGATGCGCGGCGGGTCTTCGAGATTCGGAGCCGCGTCGTATCGGCGATCCGCGAGTTCATGACCGCGCGCGGCTATCTCGAAGTCGAGACGCCGATGATGCAGCCGATTGCCGGCGGCGCGCTGGCGCGTCCGTTCGTGACGCATCACAACGCGCTCGACATGGATCTCTATCTGCGGATTGCGCCGGAACTCTACTTGAAGCGCCTGACCGTGGGGGGATTCGAGCGCGTCTTCGAGATCAACCGCAACTTCCGCAACGAAGGGATCTCGACGCAGCACAACCCCGAGTTCACGATGATGGAGTTCTACGAGGCGTACTCCAACTACGAGGACTTGATGGCGCTGACCGAGACGATGTTCTCGACCGTCGCGCGTCAGGCGATTGGGACCGACGAGGTGACGTTCGGAGCGCACGCGATCTCGTTTGCGGCGCCGTTTGCCCGCATCTCGCTGCGCGAAGGGGCGCGTGCGGCGGCGTCACGACAGCTCGGCAGGGACGTGCCGATGTCAGCGTTACGCGATCGCGCAGAGGCGGCGGCGCTGGCTGGTGAGCTGGGGATCGAAGTGAAGCCCGCGTACGGCGCGGGGAAGATCGCCGCTGAAATCTTCGAGCGGCTCTCTGAAGATCAACTGGTGCAGCCGACGTTTGTCTACGATTTTCCGACCGAGATTTCGCCGCTCTCGAAGCAGCGCGCCGACGATCCCGAGACGGTCGAACGGTTCGAGCTGTACGTCGGCGGATTCGAAGTGGCGAACGCCTTCAGCGAACTCAACGATCCGGCGGAGCAGCGTCGCCGTTTTGAGGCGCAACTGGAGGAGCGTGCTGGTGGCGATCTCGAAGCGCACGCGATGGACGAGGACTACATTCGCGCGCTTGAGTACGGCCTGCCTCCGACCGCTGGCGAAGGCGTGGGGATCGATCGTCTGGTGATGATTCTCTCGAACAGCCCGTCGATTCGCGATGTGATCCTGTTCCCGCTGATGCGGAAGCGCGACGTCTGACGAGCATGACGCTTCCCTTCGAGTTGCACATCGCGCTCAGATATCTGCTCGCCAAGCGGAAGCAGGCGTTCATCTCCGTCATCTCGTTCATCTCGATACTCGGTGTCACCGTCGGCGTCATGGCGCTTGTGATCGCGCTGGCGCTCATGACCGGGTTGCACGGCGAACTGCAGACGCGCATTCTCGGCTCGAATCCGCACATCTTCGTGTGGAAACGGAGCGGGCTCACGGACTACCGGGCCGAGGCGGAGAAGCTGCGTCAGCTTCCGCACGTGATTGGCGCCGCGCCGACGATTCTCGAGCGCGCGCTCATCTCCTCGTCCGGCGAACAGGCATTCATCAATGTCAAAGGCATCGACCCCGCGCTCGAGCCGAGCGTGACAGCCATCGCGGAGGCCATGCGCAGCGGCACGCTCGATGCGCTGTCGCGCGCCAACCCGGACGAGCCCGACGCCATCCTGCTCGGCTCCGATCTCGCGGCGCAATTGCACGTCTCCGTTGGTGATTCGCTGACGATGCTCACGGCGCAAGGAACGCTGTCGCCGATGGGGCTCGTGCCGCGTCAGCGGCGTCTCAAAGTGGCCGGGACGTTTAGTCTCGGTCTCTACGAAATCGATTCGCAAACCGGATTCGTCGCGCTCGATGTCGCGCGCCGGCTGTTTGACAAGGATGGCATCGACGCCGTCCAGTTGCGGCTGGACGACATCTACACCGCGCCGCAGGTGTCGGAGGCGATTACGAAGGAACTGGGCGACGACTACGTCGCGCAGGACTGGGCCGACATGAACCGGTCGCTGTTTTCGGCGCTGACGCTCGAGAAGGTCGCCATCTCGCTCACCATCACGCTCATCGTCCTCGTGGCCGCGCTGAACATCGTCGCCTCGCTGGTGTTGCTCGTCATGGAGAAGCACCGCGACATCGCGATTCTCAAGACGATGGGCGCGAGCGCCAGAAGCATCACCGTGGTCTTCATGCTGCAAGGAGTGATCATCGGGATCGTCGGGACACTCGTGGGCGCTTCGCTCGGGTGGGGACTCTCGGAGGTGCTCGATCGGTACGAGCTCATCAAGATTCCAGCCGACGTCTATCAGGTCTCGCATCTGCCCTTCAAGGTGCTTCCGGGCGATTTCGCGCTCGTCGTGGTGACGGCGGTGTTCATCTGCTTCCTTGCGACGATCTATCCGTCGCGTCAGGCGGCGAAACTCGATCCGGCGCAGGCGCTGCGCTACGAATAAATTGTGGCATTCCTGACCGCACGCGGACTCGACAAGACCTATGTGGCAGGTGGCCGTCAGTTGACCATCCTGCGCGGGGTCGATCTCGACGTCGAGAAGGGCGAGATGGTGGCGATTGTCGGCGCGTCCGGCGTGGGCAAGAGCACACTGTTGCACGTCCTCGGCGGGCTCGATCGCATTGACGCCGGGAGCGTCACGATCAGTGACGCCAATATCACCGCGTTGCCTGACGCGGAGGTCGTGGCGTTTCGAAATCGTCAGGTCGGCTTTGTCTTTCAGTTCCATCATCTACTGCCGGAATTCAGCGCGCTTGAGAACGTCGAGATGCCGATGCGTATCGCGCGGATGGGCGCGGAGAAGACGCGTGCGCAGGCCGAGGCGCTCCTCGCGCGTGTTGGACTGTCGGAACGCGCGACGCACCGGCCCGGGATGTTGTCGGGTGGAGAGCAGCAGCGGATCGCCGTGGCGCGCGCGCTCGTGATGCGTCCAGCGCTGCTCCTTGCGGACGAGCCGACGGGCAATCTGGACGAGCAGACGGGCGAATCATTACACGCGCTTCTGCGCGAGATGCACCGGTCCTACGACTTGACCTCGGTCATCGTCACGCACAACCCGCGTCTGGCGGCGGCGTGCGATCGGGTGTTGCGGCTCGAAGGGGGACGCCTCGTCGCCGCGGATTCTGGCACCGCCGCGCGGTAAGAATCTGATAAGCGCCGCCACGGCCGGCGCCCGGGGTGCACGCGAAGGGGGATAACGAGGCGAACTCACTGGATATCAATGAGTTGTCAGGAGCGTTTCGTCGCGGGCATCAGACCAAGGATGCCGTATACTTGTGCTCCAGAAGAGCGTAGTGCACACGACACCCTTTGCTTTCACGTAGGTCCTTGGATGTTCGAACCCTATACCGAACGGGCGCGCCGCGTTCTCTTCTTCGCTCGTTACGAAGCCAGCCAGCTTGGCAGCAGTTTTATTGAAACAGAGCATCTGCTGCTGGGACTCATCCGCGAAGGGAAGGGGCTCACGAGCCGCATCTTCGCGCGTTCGCACCTGTCGCTGGAAAACATCCGCAAGGACATCGAGGGACGGACCGTTTTCCGCGAGAAAGTGTCGACGTCGGTTGAAATTCCGTTCAGCGCCGAGACGAAGCGGGTGTTGCAGTTTGCGGCCGAAGAAGCCGCGCGCCTGTTGCACAACTACATCGGCACCGAGCATCTGCTGCTGGGGATTCTGCGCGAAGAGCGTTCTGTCGCGGCCACGATCCTGATGGAAAAGGGGATGCGGATTAGCGCCGTCCGCGAGGATATCGTCCAGCTTCTCAACGAGAAGACGACGCTCACGCGCGTGAAGGAGACGCCGCTGCTGGCCGAGTTCAGCCGCGACCTCACCGAGTCGGCCACAAAAAACCAGCTCGATCCGCTCGTCGGGCGCGAGCACGAAATCGAGCGTGTGCAGCAGGTCCTGTGCCGCCGCACGAAGAACAACGCGGTCCTCATTGGCGAGCCGGGCGTTGGCAAAACCGCCATCGTCGAAGGGTTGGCGCAGAAGATTGTGTACGGCGATGTGCCGCACTTCCTCGCCGACAAGCGCATCCTCGCGCTGGATATCTCGTTGATCGTCGCCGGCACGAAGTACCGCGGTCAGTTCGAAGAGCGCCTCAAGGCGATCATGAAGGAGCTGACCGACAACCCGAACATCATCATCTTCATCGACGAACTGCACACGTTGGTGGGGGCGGGGTCGGCCGAAGGGTCGCTCGACGCGGCGAATATTTTGAAACCAGCGCTGTCGCGCGGCGAGATCCGTTGCATTGGCGCGACGACGCCGGCAGAGTATCGCAAGTACATCGAGAAGGACCGATCGCTCGAACGCCGCTTCCAGGCGATTAAGGTCGAGCCGCCCAGCGAGCACGAAACGATCGAGATTCTCTTGGGCGTCAAGGAACGCTACGAGTCGTTCCACCGCGTGGAGTACACGCGCGAGGCGCTCGAAGCGGCGGTCTATCAGTCGAACCGCTACATCACCGACCGCTTCCTGCCCGACAAGGCGATCGACCTCGTCGACGAGGCGGGGGCGCGCGCCAAGCTGCGCGAGGTGGGGTTTAGCGAGGAGTTCGGCGAAATCAACAAGAGCATTCGTGTCGCCGTCGAGCAGATGGAGAGCGCGATTTCGCAGAAGGACTTCGAGAAGGCGCAGTTCTATCGCGACCAGGAAGTCACGGCGCGCGAGAACCTGCAGTTCGTGCGCGAGAGGTTCGACGTCAAGTCGAGTTCCCGCAAGGTCGTGGTCGGCAAGCAGGAGATCGACGAGGTGGTCGCCAAGTGGACCGGCGTGCCGATGGCGTCGATCAATCAGGACGAAGGCGACAAGCTGCTCAGGATGGAGTCGGAGCTGCACCGCCGCGTCATCAGTCAGGAAAAAGCGATCTCCGCCATCTCGCGCGCCATCCGCCGTTCACGCGCGGGGCTCAAGAATCCGAACCGCCCGGTGGGCAGCTTCGTCTTTCTGGGGCCGACCGGCGTCGGCAAGACCGAGCTCGCGCGCGCGCTGGCGAATTTCCTCTTTGGCAGCGACCACGCGCTCATTCGCTTCGACATGTCGGAGTACATGGAGAAGCACTCGGTCTCCAAATTGATCGGCTCGCCGCCTGGATACGTCGGGCACGAGGAGGGCGGCCAGCTCACCGAGAAGGTGAAGCGGAACCCGTACTCGGTGGTGCTGCTCGACGAGATCGAGAAGGCGCACCCGGACATCTTCAACATCCTGTTGCAGGTGTTCGAGGATGGTCACCTGACGGACGGGCTCGGCAATCGTGTCAACTTCAAGAACACGATCATCATCATGACGTCGAACATCGGCGCGCGCTTCATCCAGAAGAAGAGCTCGATGGGGTTTCAGGCGTCGGATACGGGCGTCATCGAGAAGAGCGTGTCTGAAATGGTGCTCGGCGAGGTGAAGCGGACCTTCAACCCCGAGTTCATCAACCGCATCGACGAGATTATCGTTTTCGAAGCGCTGACCGACGAGGACTTGCGGCGCATCATGGGGCTGCTGGTGGCGCAGTTGAACGAGAATCTGAAAGATCGCAAGCTGCAGATTTCGCTGACGGGAGAAGTGGTCGATTGGATTATCGAGGTCACTTGCAAGGACCGGTCGTACGGGGCGCGTCCGCTGCGCCGCGCGATTCAGCGCTATGTCGAGGACCCGTTGTCCGAGGAGCTGATTCGCGGTCATCTGAGCGGGGGCGACATCGAGGTGTACCTCGATGCGGGGGCGCTGGCCTACCGGTCGCGCGTCGCGCCGCTCGAAGCGGGGCGCAGGCTGGCTTGATGAACAGCACGGCCGTCATGTCATGGCGCAAGGCCATCGGCATCCTTCTACCGTCTAAATCCTCGGAAAGTTCACTTAACGTGAAGGCTCAACGTCGCGTCATGTCTTTGTTTTTGTATTCGTTCCGGCGGCCGCTCGGCGTGGCCCTGCTTGGTTTCTTTACGTTCGCGGCTCCGGCCGTTAGCCAGCCCGTTGTGCCCGGTCAGGGCGGGGCTGGCGCCGCGCCAGCGCCCGCGACGTCCGATCCGTCGGCGCCGGGCACGGTGTGCGGCCAGCGTATTCCTGAACCCGCGGCGCAGCCGCCCAGTAATCTGGGGACGATCCTCTATCAGGTGGCCCCCTGTTTTGACGCGCAAGGGAACACGACGCTCGTCGATATCCAGACGTACCTCTACTACATCAAGCTGCGCGGCAGTCAGCCGTCGCAAGGCAACTGGATTTCCTACAACGCAGCCACCGAGCAGCGGATTCGCGACGACTTCAAGGAACTGTGGGGGACGAACTTCCTCGACAACCTCTGGATTGAGGCGAACGATTACACCTTCGCCAACGGCGTGCCAGGGAAGATCGTCGTGTACCACATCGAGGAGCGCCAACGCGTCAAGAATGTCGATTACGTTGGCTCGAAACTGATCGAGCGCTCCAAGATCGAAGACAAGCTCAAAGAGAACGACACGGGCATCCGGCTCGACACCTTCATCGATCCCGCGCTCATCCGCAAGGTTGAGGGGATCGTGCGCGACATGATGAAGGAGAAAGGGTTCCAGTCGGCGGACGTCACCCACGAGATCACGCCCGCGTCTGGCGGGCCGAAGCTGGTGAACGTCACCTTCCACTTGTCGGAAGGGCCGAAGGTCAAGATCCAGAAGGTCGAGTTCCTGGGCAACACGGCCATCAACAGCA
>JAISPN010000203.1 GCA_031274845.1 Acidobacteriaceae bacterium | reverse complement strand
GGGCCCCCGTCAATTCCTTTGAGTTTCAACCTTGCGGCCGTACTCCCCAGGTGGGATACTTATTGTGTTAACTCCGGCACAGAAGGGGTCGATACCTCCCACACCTAACACTCATCGTTTACAGCGTGGACTACCAGGGTATCTAATCCTGTTTGCTCCCCACGCTTTCGTGCCTCAGCGTCAGTTATCGTCCAGAAAGCCGCCTTCGCCACTGGTGTTCCTCCTAATATCTACGCATTTCACCGCTACACCTGGAATTCCGCGTCCCTCTCCCAAACTCAAGCCAACCAGTATCAGGCGCAGTTCCCCGGTTAAGCCGAGGGATTTCACGTATGACTTAGTTGGCCACCTACGAGCCCTTTACGCCCAGTAATTCCGAACAACGCTTGCCCCCCCCGTATTACCGCGGCTGCTGGCACGGAGTTAGCCGGGGCTTCTTCTCTCGGTACCGTCACTCCTCCGGCGTATTAAGCCGAAGGCCGTTCGTCTCGATCGAAAGGAGTTTACGACCCGAAGATCTTCATCCTCCACGCGGCGTTGCGTCGTCAGGCTTGCGCCCATTGCGAACAATTCCCCACTGCTGCCTCCCGTAGGAGTCTGGGCCGTGTCTCAGTCCCAGTGTGTCCGTCCGCCCTCTCAGGCCGGATACCGATCGTTGCCTTGGTGAGCCATTACCCCACCAACTAGCTAATCGGACGCGGGCCCCTCTTCAAGCGCCAGGTCTTGCGATCCCCGGCTTTGATGTCCACCTCTTAAAAGGCGGGATATTATGCGGTATTAGCGTTCCTTTCGAAACGTTATCCCCCACTCGAAGGCAGGTCACCCACGCGTTACTCACCCGTTTGCCACTCTACTCAGGACCGAAGTCCCTTTCGCGTTCGACTTGCATGTGTTAGGCACGCCGCCAGCGTTGATTCTGAGCCAGGATCAAACTCTCATGTTAAATTCGCTGTCCTCCGCCACGCCGAAGCGCAACAAAGGAAACAACTCGTTTAACGCGAGCTGATAAATGGCTCTGCGTTGTTCAATCCGCTAATTAATGTCGTGGTTCACCGCCAGCCGCCTTCGCACGGACTGACAACTCCGGCCGGCTGAAAACTGCGGCGCCACGCGCTGACTCTCAATTGTCCGGCCCCACTCTCAAGCTGACGCCATCAAGTGATGCCGGGACAGGGTTCTGTGTGTGCTTGCACGCACTATCTAGTTTTCAAAGAACCGACTTCACAGGACGCCCGAAGCGCCCTGCCCGCCACAATCTCGCCACTACCGCGACGAACTCGTTTAGGGGAACCTTTTAAGGTTACTAACGCCAACAAATCTTGTCAAGCACTTTTTCGACTTTTTTCAAAGCCAACAAAATAAACTTCCTTTTGCTGCCTCGATTATCGAAGTGTCTCGCGAAGCCTTGATGGCTGACTTTCAAGCGTCGGGGAAATGCCGTTGGACGAACCTAGCAGTATTTCCGGGGACAAAAAAATTCGCTGGACCCCAGCGAACCTCTGCTGCCTTGCAGCAGGTCTCTCGCTCCGAACGTTTGAACAGTATGGCGTACCAAATACTGTTCGTCAAGTGGGCTGTCTTATCGACCCGCTCAGAACTTTCTACTGAGCCCACCGCCTCGCTCCATGCTCACCGCATGAGCGCGACGACGTCTTGCAAAACGTTCATGCAGTATGGCGTACATGCCGAATACCGTCAAGCGAGGCGCACCAGCCGCGTTTCCCGCGACCCTTTTCTGAGCAGCAACAACTCGCCGGCAATCATCTGCTCAACCGTCAGACGCGCCTGCACATCACTGACGCGGCGGTTATTCACATAGATTCCTCCCGACTGCAGGAGCCGTCGCGCTTCACTTTTCGACGGCACGACAGTCGTCCGAACCAGAAGATCAATCACGCTGACGCCGTCGCCATCGAACGCGCTCCGTTCAATCGCCGTCGAGGGCACATCATCAAACACGTCGAGCACATCTTCAAGCGGAAGCATCGCAATGTCTTCCGCGAAGACGAGCGCAGCGGCACGCTCGACGCGCGCAACCTGCTCTGGGCTATGAACGAGCGTGGTTATCTCACGCGCGAGCGCACGTTGGGCCTCACGCTTCTCCGGTGCGTTCCTCGTCTCTTCGGCAAGCGCTGCAATTTCCGCCTGAGTTTTAAACGTGAAGAACTTCAGATAACGCTCGACATCGGAGTCGTCGGTATTCAGCCAGAACTGATAGAACCGGAACGGCGATGTACGCCGCGGATCGAGCCACACAGCTCCCGCCTCAGTCTTTCCAAACTTCACACCCGACGCCGTCGTCACGAGTGGCATCACAAGGCCATCAGCACGCTGCCCTCGCGTCTTGCGAATCAAATCAATGCCCGCGGTGATATTGCCCCACTGATCGCTGCCGCCCATCTGCAAGGTGCATCCATACCGATCGAACAGCTCGAGATAGTCGTACGACTGCAACAGAAGGTAGCTGAACTCTGTGAAGGAAATGCCATCAGCGCTCTCCAACCGGCGACTGACTGACTCTTTCTGTAGCAGGTAATTGACCGTGAAGTGCTTGCCGATGTCACGAAGAAACGTGACGAGCGGCACCGTGGTCAGCCACTCCGCGTTGTTCACGAGCCGCGCCGCATTCGACACGGCCGATCCTGTCCCACCGAAATCAAGGAACCGCGCCAATTGACGCTCGATCCCGGCAACGTTCTCCTCAACCTGATCGGCGCTGAGCAGCGTACGCTCCTGCGTCTTTCCGCTCGGATCGCCGATCATGCCCGTCCCGCCACCGACAAGCGCAATCGGCGTATGCCCTGCTCGCTGCAAGCGCGCGAGGACGAGAATCGGCAGAAGGCTGCCGACGTGAAGACTGGATGCGGTCGGATCAAAACCGATGTACGCCGTCAGGCGCGCATCGGCCGCCATCGTGCGCACACCTTCGGTCGCACCATACACAAGGCCACGCCACGACAGGTCATCAAAGAGATGCATCGAATGCGATTTACTATATCAGTCGATGCAGATCAGCCGGCGCACACTGCTCAAGGCATTCGTCGCCGCGAGTACCGGCGCCGCCACCGGTGGAGCCGCGTATGGTTTCTTGTACGAACGCCATGCCATCGAAGTGACGCGTTCGCGTATTCCCGTTGTCGGACTGCCGCCGGCACTAAACGGTCTCACCATCGGCTTAATCACAGACACACATCGCAGCAGTTGGGTGTCGGACGAAGACGTGCAGCACGCCGTACAACTGCTAATGGCCGAGCGGCCCGACCTCATCGTCCTCGGCGGCGACTACGTGACGAAGGTCGATCGTCGTTATATGGGTCCGTCCGCGGAATCGTTGCGCGGGCTGTCGGCCACACATGGCGTATACGCCATCCTCGGCAACCACGACGACGACCATGACATGCCACAGGCCTTGAACGCGCGTGGATTTGTCGTCTTGAAAGACGCCCGAACCGACATCCTCGTCAACGGCGAAACGCTGAATCTCATTGGCATCCGCTTCTGGACGCGGCGCGCGGCGTCAATTGCCGCGTTGACGCGAGGAGCCAAGGGCCTGACGGTGCTCCTGGCACACGATCCACGACGACTGACTGAAGCCGCCTCGCTCAACATCCCACTCGTACTCTCGGGACATACGCACGGCGGGCAAGTGGTGCTGCCGGGAGTCGGCGCAATCGCCGCGCAGAAGTTTCCTGTCGTGCAAGGCACAGGCCGGCAGAATGCCACGACGATATTCGTGAGCCGGGGAATTGGAATGGTCTACGCGCCGATACGAATCAACTGTCCGCCTGAAGTAGCGCTTCTCACACTTCAGCCGGCGGCGGCATAACGCTCGACAGGAAACGGCGTCCTTCGACCGTCCACCCACCATTCAGAATCGTCTCGATCGCGTTCGGATAGAGGCGATGTTCCTGTTCCAGAATTCGCGCAGACAATGTCTGGACAGTATCGTCGGGCAACACGGCGACAGAGGCCTGCGCAATGATCGCTCCGCCATCCAGCTCCTCGTTGACAAGGTGCACCGTCGCGCCCGCAACGCGGACGCCATGAGCAAGCGCTTGCTGCTGCGCATCAAGACCGGGAAAAGCCGGAAGCAGCGACGGGTGGATGTTCAGGATCCGGTTGGGAAACGTGTCGAGCAGTGGCTGGCCGATCAGCCGCATATACCCGGCGAGGCAGACAACCGCAATGTCACGCTTCTTAAGTTCCTGCGCGATGGCCCTGTCGTACGCACCGCGGTCGGCAAATTCTTTCGGTCGGAGGACGAGTGTTTCGATACCGGCCGCCTCGGCACGCTGAAGTCCCGCGGCGTCTGATCGATTCGAGATCACGATAGCAATCGACGCGCGAAGCGAGCCACTCGCGATGGCATCGATGATGGCCTGAAGGTTGGAGCCGCGTCCGGAGATCAGAACGCCGAGTCGACGGTTCACGGCAGTTGCACGTAGCGAACCGATGGCTCGCCTGCCTCTATCGCGCCGATCCTCACCGGATGCTCGCCGCTGCCATGCAGAGCCTTCATCACAAACGGCTCGTCCGCCACGGCAACCACAACGACCAGTCCGATGCCCATGTTGAACGCGCGCAACATCTCCTCGGATGCGATCTCGCCTTCGCGCTGCAACAGTTTGAAGATGGGCGGCACGTCCCACGTTTGTCCGTCAACGGCAGCACGGCATCCAGAGGGCAGCACACGCGGCAGATTCTCGGTGATGCCACCGCCGGTGATGTGCGCCATCCCTTTGACGACGCCAGCATCGAGCAGCGGCGCCATCACTCGCAGATACGAACGATGCGTCGCAAGCAGCGCGTCACCAAGAGAGCCTCCCAGTTCAGGAATCACTGTCTCTGGCGAGAACCGCGGAAAGCAGATGTGACGCGCGAGCGAATAGCCGTTCGTGTGCAGGCCGCTCGAGCGAAGGCCGATCAGCACATCACCGGGCGCAATCGAGCGTCCGTCGACGAGCTTCGGACGATCGACGATGCCGACAATGAACCCTGCGATGTCATATTCGCCGTCTGCATAGAAGCCCGGCATCTCGGCCGTCTCGCCGCCGATGAGCGCGCAGCCGTTGTCGCGGCAACCGCGCGCGACGCCGGCAATCACCTGCTCGGCCACATCCGGCGCCAGCTTTCCTGTCGCCAGGTAATCGAGAAAGAACAACGGACGCGCGCCTTGCACGAGGATGTCGTTCACGCAGTGGTTGACGAGATCCGCACCGACAGTGTTGTGACGGCCGGTCATGAAGGCGAGCTTCAGCTTCGTACCAACGCCATCGGCGCTCGACACCAGCACCGGCTCTTGCATCGCCCCGGTCGACAGCTTGAATAGTCCGCCGAACGAGCCAATCTCGGACAACACGCCGTCCGTGAAAGTACTCCGCGCGAGGCTTTTGATACGGCGAACGGTTTCGTTGCCAGCGTCGATGTCGACGCCTGATTGACGGTAATCCATGAGAGATCGCGTGGCGGCAAACGTCGCGTCGACGCTCAGCCGGTGACCGCTTCCTTATCGAGCTTCAGTGCGAGTTGCAGATAGCTTTTCTCGTCGCGCGGAAATGCGACCGGATACTGTCCGGTGTAGCACGACGTGCAGTAGCCCGCGCTGCCGGTTCCAACAGCGCTCATCAGACCGTCGAGGCTCAGGTACTGCACGCTGTCGGCATTGAGGTACGCGCAGATCTCGTCGAGCGTGTGCGTCGCGGCAATCAACTCCGAGCGGCGTGGCGTATCGACGCCATAGAAGCACGGCGAGATCGTCGGCGGACAGCTAATCCGCACGTGCACTTCTGTCGCTCCCGCCGCGCGCACCATCCGAACGATCTTGCGGCTGGTCGTCCCGCGCACGAGCGAATCGTCCACCAGAATGACCCGCTTGCCCTCGAGAATGCTCCGCACCGGATTCAGCTTCACCTTGACGCCGAAATGCCGGATCGCGGATTGCGGCTGAATGAACGTGCGCCCCACGTAGTGATTACGAATCAGGCCCATGCGAAGCGGAATACCGGCGGCCTCGGCAAACCCCATCGCCGCGCACACGCCGGAGTCTGGAATCGGCACGACGACATCGGCGTCGACCCGTTGCTCGCGCGCCAGCACACGGCCGAGATTGGTGCGCACTTCGTTCACGCTCTTGCCGAACACGTAGCTGTCCGGTCGAGCGAAGTACACATGCTCAAAAACACAGTGCGCGAGCGGTGCGGAACCAAACGGCTTGATCGATCTGAGCCCGCTGGCGCTAATGATCAGTACTTCTCCCGGCTCGATATCACGCACGTACGTCGCGCCGATGAGATCCATCGCGCAGGTTTCGGAGCAGACGACATACGCATCGTTCAATCGTCCGAGCGCGAGCGGACGAAACCCGTGCGGATCGCGTACCGCGATCAGCCGATCCGCGGAGAGCATCAGGAACGAAAAGGCGCCCTGCACCTGTGTCACAGACTCGACGATCGCGTCTTCAATCGATCGCGCCTGCGATCGCGCATACAAGTGCAGCACGACCTCGGTATCGCTGCCGGACTGGAAAATCGATCCCTGACGCACGAGATCGCTGCGAAGCGCGTCGGCGTTGACGAGATTCCCGTTGTGACAAATGCTGATTTGCCCGTGCGCGCAGTCGATGAGGAACGGTTGCGCGTTGGTCAGACGGCTTTCGCCAGCCGTGGAATACCGCACATGACCGATGGCGAGATGACCGGGCAAGTCCTTCAGCGCATCGTTGTCGAAGGCATCGTCGACGTATCCCATCGACTTCGACATGCGCACCTGACTGCCATCGGCCGCGGCAATCCCTGCGCTCTCCTGACCGCGATGCTGGAGCGCATAGAGCCCGAGATACGTCATGTTCGCGGACTCGGGGTGACCGAAGATGCCGAACACCCCGCATTCGTCCTTGAACGTGTCCAGCATGCTAGGCCACCTTCCGCGTGAACACGCGCTCAATTGCCTGGGACCAGATTCGTTCCGCGTCACTCACGGCGATATCGATCACGGTCCGGCCACCAACAGCACACCGGATTCGATTCCCGCCGACTTCGCCGATGACACTTGCCGGCACGCCCGCCGCCGCCGCACGCTGCAGCACCTCGGTCACCCGATCCGGCGAGACGGACACGACGATACGGGATGCCGATTCACCAAAGAGCGCCGCGGCATCGTTGAGCACCTCGTCGCCAGAAATCGTGATCGCATCGAGCGAGACGCCAACTCCGGTGTTCGCACCGAAGCAACACTCTGCCAACGTGACGGCAATGCCGCCATCCGAGCAATCGTGCGCGGACTTGAGTGCACGGTCTGACGCAAGCGCCACCACCAACTGTTGCAGCGCCCGCTCGCGAGCCAGATCGAGTCGCGGCGGCACACCGCGAACCGTGTCGCACACCTGTTCGAGATACAGGCTCCCGCCCAGTTCTCCATCGCCAGCGCCGAGCAGCACCACAACATCGCCGGCGTGCTGGAACTGCCGCGTGAGCACACGATCGGCATGCTCGAGCAACCCGACCACGCCGATGATTGGCGTCGGGAAGATCGCGCGCCCATCGGTTTCGTTGTACAGGCTGACATTCCCCCCAGTGATGGGCGTATCGAGCGCACGGCACGCTTCGCCGATCCCCTCGACCGCTTTCGCAAGCTGCCACATGATGGGCGGCCGTTCGGGATTGCCGAAATTCAGGCAGTTGGTCGCCGCAAGTGGACGCGCACCGGCGCAGGCGACGTTACGCGCCGCTTCGGCGACCGCAAGCATGGCGCCCTGCCGCGGATCGAGAGAGCAATAGCGACCGTTTCCATCGAGCGACATCGCTAGCGCCCGATCCGTCCCCTTGACGCGGACGACTCCGGCACCAAGCCCAGGCAGCGCAATGGTGTTCGTTTGCACCATGTGGTCGTACTGACGGTAAACCCACTGCTTGCTCGCGACGTTCGCCGCGCTGAGCAGGTGCAACAAGGCGTCCGCAGGCGCGGGACGCTTGCCCGGCAACGATGCAAGATCGAGCGTCTGCAGATCGTCGAGGTATTCGGGACG
>JAISPN010000202.1 GCA_031274845.1 Acidobacteriaceae bacterium | reverse complement strand
GCCCAAACTGACGGGCCTGTCCGAATCGTGCCTGAACCATTGAATGCTCCTTACGAACCTTGTCGTTCGCGGTGTTAACTGTAGGTATCACTCGCAACAAAATCAAATAAAGATATCGGTCGAACTTTTAGGGCTGAACGGTGACCTTGACGTAGGCGTTGGTCCAGCAGCACTGGAACCCGCCGCCGCCTTCACCAGACTCGTCGTTGGCCTGGACGCGCAGTAAATAGTCGCCCGGCTCGGAGAAGGTCGCATTGGCGGACACCATCGCGCCTTGCGTCGGCACGGTCAGGCGCGTCTTGTCGAAGGTGACCTTACCCGGCCCACGGAACTTGTGCATCGAGAGAGTGGCCACCGTCGCGCCACCGCGGCCAGTTGCCGCCGCGCCGCCACCAGCCGCCGCCGCCCCGCCTCGGCCACCACGGCCGCCGCCACGGCCGCCCCCGCCTGCCGCACGCGCCGCTGGCGCTGGTGCCGCCGCCGGAGTCGACCCCTGAGCCGGCGCAGCGCCGTCTTTCGGATCTTCCACCCAGACGTTCACCGCAATCGGCGTGTTGACCTTGCCGGTCAACGTCGTCGCCGTGACGAGCGGCGGCCCCTGGAACTGTGGTCCGCCTTGCGAGAAGGAGAGCTTCGGCGGCTCGTTCCCCATGCCGAGATCCTTCATCGGCGAAATGGGATAGCCCTTGCTGAGCGTGAACGGAATCGTCTGCGTCTCGCCGTTGCTGACGATGGTCCAGGTGACCGCCTTGTTGCCGAAATCCTTCGGCACCTTGACGACGAAAACGCCCCACTGACGGCCGGACTCGAAGTGCGTCGGCTGCCCCTGGTCGGCCGGTCCTGGCTCGATCTTGTTGTTCGGCCCCACGGGGATGTCGAAGGTCTGCTGGGAGTTCCGGTTGTAGTAGCCGAGCAGCAGGGAGAAGCTGCCATCGGCGTTCTCGTACCAGCCTTCGTAGGCGGGGGTGACGCTCTGCCCGCTCTGCCGTTGCGGTTCGAGCGGCAGCGGCGTCTGGCTTGCGTTCTGAGTGGCTGGCGCGGCCCCGCGGGCCGGCTGCGGTGATGGAGCGGCCCCTCGCGCGGGAGCGGTCCCTCGCGTGGCCGGCGTCTGTGCCGTGGCGACCAAGCTCCAGCCAGCGGCGAGGGTCAACGCCATAGCGGCGCCCCACGCTGGATTCTTAGCCCTGCTTAGTTTTTTCATAGTGTGGAATAGTCTCATTTCTTACGGTTCAGGTCCAGCCAGCAATCTGGCGCCGCGCCTTCTCCTTCTAAGAACGAAACAGGCGGCCGCAAAGTTCACTCCGGCGCTCGTTTTTTCTCATGAGGATTGGCGCATAAGGTTTTAGTTGTGGATGCCTGGCGCCTCGTGGCCGGTGCGCGCGACATACTCGACGTACGACCCGAGGTAGACGTGCGGCTGCGGATCGGTGCCGCTCTCACCGCCAAGCTCCAACACGCGGTTGCTCAGGCCGCGAAGAAACGCGCGGTCGTGCGAGACGAAAATCATCGTGCCGTCGAACGTCTTGAGCGCTTCGAGGAGCATCTCTTTCGTGACCAGATCGAGATGGTTCGTCGGCTCGTCGAGGACGAGGAAGTTCGGCGGGTTGAGCAGCATCCGCGCGATGACGAGCCGCGTCTTCTCGCCGCCGGAGAGCGCGCGGATTTTCTTGTCGGTGTCGTCGCCCGAGAACTGAAACGCGCCCGCGAGGCTTCGCAACACGCCGATTGATTCGTGCGGGAAGTCCTTGCGCAGTTGCTCCTCAATCGTCAGATCGGGATCGAGCAGATCGAGCGCCTGCTGCGAGAAATAGCCCATCTCTAAACTCGCGCCAAGCTTCACCTGCCCTTCATCCGGCGTCACCGCGCCCACGATCATCTTCAGCAGCGTCGACTTGCCGGCGCCATTTCTCCCCATCACCGACCAGCGCTCGCCGCGGCGCACGTTCCAGTTGATGTGATCGTGAATCATGCGCGTGCCGTACGACTTGGTGATCCCTTCGAGCGTGACCACCTGCTCGCCGGATCGCGGCGGCACGCGGAAGTCGAACGCCACCACCTTCCGCTTCTTCGGCAACTCGATCTTCTCGATCTTCTCAAGCGCCTTCACCCGGCTCTGCACCTGCGCCGCTTTGGCCGCGTGCGCCGCAAAGCGCTCGATGAAGCGCTGCTCCTTGGCGAGCATCGCTTGCTGACGCGCATACGCCGCCTCGCGGTTGGCTTCGCGGATCGCCCGCTCCCGCTCGTAGAAATCGTAGTTGCCCGAGTAGCTGATGATCTCACCGCCGTCGATCTCGGCAATGCGCGTGACGATGCGGTTCATGAAGTCGCGGTCGTGCGAGGTCATGAAGAGCGCGCCCGTGCGCTGCTTGAGAAACGATTCGAGCCAGACGATCGATTCAATGTCGAGGTGATTCGTCGGTTCGTCCATCAACAGCACGTCAGGCTCACCGAGCAGGACGCGCGCCATCGCCACGCGCATCTTCCATCCGCCGGACAGCGCGCCCACATCGCCATCGATCCGCTCGTCGTCAAACCCGAGGCCGTGAAGAATTTCGCGCGTGCGGCTCTCAAGCGCGTAGCCGCCCAGGTGTTCGTACTCCTCCTGCACTTCGCCAAAACGTTCGAGGGTTTTGTCCATCTCGTCCGCGCGCGCGGGATCTTCCATCGCGTGCTGCAGATCTTCGAGCTCGTGGTGAAGCTGACCGAGACGTCCGCTGCCAGCAATCGCCTCGTCGAGCACCGACCGCCCCGACATCTCCGAGACGTCCTGACGGAAGTAGCCAACGGTCAGCTTCTTCGGCACCGAGACGTCCCCGTCATCCGGCTGCTCCTCGCCCGTGATCATCCGAAACAACGTCGTCTTGCCCGCGCCGTTTGGACCGACGAGCCCGACCTTCTCGCCGGGATTGAGTTGAAAGCTGGCGTCGACGAACAGGATCTGACGGCCGTACTGCTTGCTGACACTGGAAAACGCAATCATCGGGGAACGTTCACCTTGAGCTCGGCGCCAAAAAGCTGCGTCCGATCGTTGTCGCGCGCCGCCCAGCGGGCAAGCGTCGCGAGATCTTGTTTCACCACACCGTCGTGGACGGTCTTGCCGTCAACCACGACCTTCACCGGCGCTAGAAAATCAAACACGTCAGGCGACAGCAGCAGCGTAAAACTCCCCACGCCGCGCGTCGTCGCCGTCACGGTATTGCCGGTTCTGACGAGATCGACACGGCCAGACGGACGGCGATGCGCAAAGTACGACGTCACGCGAGACGCGCTCGCCGGCTGATAGGTGCCTTTCAACTCGATTGTCGCATTGCCGCGAACGACCGTCAGCGCGAGCGGCGTCCCCGGATCGTAGATGGCCAGCAGTTCGATGATGTCGACAGGCGGCGGAATCTGACGCGGACCGATGGCGCTAATCACATCACCCGGCTTGATGCCGAAACGATCGGCGTTGCTGCCAGCGGTCACCGCCGTGACGCGCGTGCCGTTCGAGCGGATGCCGAAGCTCGGCTCCGTCGAGGCGGAGACGAGATCGTTCATGTCGGGCAATTTCGCCGACTCCGTGGTGGCTGGCGCCAGTGTATCGATCACCAGCCAATGCGCGCGATTGGTGCCCGCGGTCATGTCGCTCTCCCACGTCAGCGTGTCCGGGTACGGATTGCGCGGGTGCGCCGCCACGAACGTCTCGTAGGTGTCTTTCACCTCCGGCCACCAGACAGTGTTGTGTACGGCGTCCGGTTGCGGCAGGTACATCAGCTCCACGCCCCCCTGCTTCATCTGATTGATGTACGGCTCGACGAGCGTCGTCGGATACAGCGGATCGCGTCCGCCGTTGACGATGAAGAACGGCTTGTTCAGAAGGTTCTGCATGTAGAGCTCGCCGTCGAGCGCGACGTTCGAACTGCGGAGCACGGCGATGGCGCCGTTCAGCGGCAGGAAGCTGGCAAACGGCGTCGTGTCGCGCATCGAGAAGTAGTAGGTGCCGGTGCCGCCGTCGCTGACGCCGGAGAGCACGACGCGGTTTTCGTCGACGTTGTACGTCCGCTTGACGTGATCGAGAATCCATCGCAGATTCTGGAGCTGGCGATCGGTCCACCATTCGGCATCCGCCCAGGCTGTGGGCAGGATGTAGATCTGCTCCACGCCAGCCAGCGCGCCGATGCCGTTGCCGCGCGGCGCCGCATCCGGACGGCCGACGCCGCCGTGTAGTTGCACCCGCACCTGATATTTCTTCGCGGGCGTGTAGGTCTTCGGCACGTCAACCATGTACGCGAACTCGGTGCCGGCAATCATGTGCGACAGACGAACGACCCCCTTCGCTGGATTCGCGGGATAGGTGCGTCCGTGCTTGAACGCCGCCAGCGCGTCGTCGAACGACACGCCAGACTTCACGATGTCCGCCGCGGCTTTTTCAGCGTCACCAGGCGAACTGGCGCTCCAAAACTTGGCGAACGCCTTCTCCACCGCCGCTGACGCCGCGCGCGGCGTAGGGGCGGCCATGAGGCCCATCGCAACAACGGCGCACGCGACCAAGAACGTGTTCTTCATGAATGCCCTCACTGTCCGGATCGTCGTCATTCTATCCATGTGGCTTGGCGATTTGCCTTTTGCCCGTGGCGATTGACATCATGTCGGCATGGCTGCTCAGTCTTCGTTCGACATCACGTCGCCGGTGGATTTCCAGGAAGTGGACAACGCGCTCAACCAGGCGCGCAAAGAAGTGGGACAGCGCTACGACTTCAAGGACGCGAAGGCCGAGATTAATCTCAGCACCGCCGACAAGACGCTCACGCTCATTGCCGACGATGAGTTTAAGATGACCGCGCTCTGGGACGTCGTGCAGACGCGGCTGGTACGGCGGAACGTGCCCGTGAAAAATTTCAAACTCGGCGACCCCGAAGCCTCGGGCGGCGGGACCGTCAAGCGCGTCATCACCATCCAGGAAGGGATTCCCATCGAGGCGGCGCGCGACATCCTCAAGTACATCAAGGATCAGAAGTTGAAGAAGGTGCAGGCGTCGATTCAGGGCGATCAAGTGCGCGTCACCTCGCCGTCGAAAGACGATCTTCAGGATGCCATCCGCGTGCTGCGCGCCAAGGACTTCGGCATCGCGCTGCAGTTTGGCAATTACCGATAGCCGCGCGCGACTTTCCTCCTCAAAAACGAAAGGGCCGGTCGAATCGACCGGCCCTTCGTGTGTACCGCAAACAGTTCGGCAGTTATTTCTTCGTGTACTTCTTCACCTGCCGCGGACCCACCTCGGCGCCGTAGACGTTGCCGGCGGCGTCGACGACCACGCCTTCGGCGGCGCTGGTGTTGGTGGCGTTCTCTTCAGGATCGGGAATGAAGGCCGTAATCTTCCGGTCCTTGATGCTGCCGATGCGGATGCCGCGCTTCCAGTCCTGATGGTTCCGCGACACCGACTTCGATTCCGAGTCCGCGACGTACAGGATGTCGTTCTTGTCGATGTAGATGCCGCTTGGACGCGACCACTCGTACATCTTGTCGAGGAACTTGCCGTTCTGATCGAACACCTGCACGCGGTTGTTGTTGCGATCGCCGACGAACAGACGTCCCTGCGAGTCGAACGCGAGCGCGTGCGGCTGATCGAACTCGCCGTCGCCAGCGCCCCACTTCCCGAATTCGGAGATGAACTTGCCGGTCGCGTCAAACTTCATCACCTTCGCGGTCCAGCCAGGCGTGCTGGCGTGACCTTCGGCAATGAAGATGAAGCGGCCGTCCGGCGTGGTGATGACGTCGTTCGGCTGGAAGCAGCACTCACCCGGCGCCACCGATCCCCCCGGCTTGCCAATCGTCAGCAACAGCTTCCCGTCGGGGCTGAACTTGAAGACCTGATGCCCCTTCGTCGCGCCAGCACCGGGCCCCGGCGCCGCGGGAGCGGCCGCGCCTCGGCCGGCGCCGCCGCCTGCACCACCGCCCGCCGCGGCCGCCGCGCCACCGCCAGCGCCTGCCGCGCCGCCACGACCCGCACCGCCACCTGCGGCACCGCCAGCGCCACGCTGTGGACGCGGCGCGTTGTCCTGACCGTCGGTGATCCAGATGTTGCCATCACGATCGACGTGAATACCGTGCGGGAAGATGATCAGCTTGTTGCCAAACGACGTGACGAGGTTTCCGTTCTGATCGAATTTGAGAACCGTCGGGATGTCCTTGATCTCGTTCGTCGCGGCATCGAGGCAGCTATTTCCGCCGCAGCGCTCCGCCACCCAAATCGAGCGTCCGTCCTTGTCGACATCGACGGCGCTTGTCGATCCCCACTCGCGGCCCGCGGGCAGCTTGAAGAAGCCGGTCACCGTGTTGTACGGATTCGGCGCATCGTTCACCGGCGGAATCGGCGCCGGCTGATCAGCGTTCATACGCACACCTGCCGTCGCCACTGCCGCAACCACGGCAAGAGCCCCGACAAATGCAGTTCGACGTAGTGACATCACACTCCTCCTGCTGCTTGACAGATTGCAAACGTCCTGGCGCGGCCGAATAACACCCGCGTGTGTTCCTGGATTGTAGCTGTACGCGTTTTTGGCGTCCGTGCCGTTTTCGCGAAGGGCATTATAGGCGGGGCACGCAGTAGGATCGTAAAGACATGGCCACGGCATTCACGATTCGGCGCGCGAGCGTGGCGGATGTGGAGTTCGTCATTCGCTCGAATCAGCGGTTGGCGGCAGAAACAGAAGCGCTTCAGCTCGACGAACGTCAACTCCGGCAGGGCGTCCTCGCGGTCCTTGAGGCGCGCGCGCCCGGCGAGTACTTCATCGCCGAACGCCACGGAGAACCGGTCGGACAACTAGGGATTACTTACGAGTGGAGCGACTGGCGCAACCGGACGATCTGGTGGATTCAGTCGGTCTACGTCGAGTCGGATGCCCGAGGACGCGGCGCCTTTCGCGCGCTGTACGCCCATGTCCGCGGCGAAGCCTTACGCGCCGGCGCCGGAGGTTTACGTCTTTATGTCGACACGCACAACAGACGCGCCCAGCAGGTCTACGCCGCGCTCGGCATGAACGGCAATCACTACCAGATGTACGAGGATATGTTCCAGGGATCTTGAGCGATAATTCTTTCGTGCCCTTCAAACACCTTGCGCTGTCCGCCGTCGCGGTCCTCTGCTTCGTCTCGACGTCGTGCGTCAAATCACCGACCGCGCCGACGCAATTCGAACCCTTCAGCTCCACCGATCTCGTCATCGGCACCGGCATCGAAGCCGTCTCAGGCCAAACCATGTCGGTGAACTACACCGGATGGCTGTACGACGAATCGCAGGTCGACCACAAGGGCGCCCAGTTCGACTCCTCGATCGGCACCGGCACGGTCTACACCTTCGTCCTCGGCACTGGCGGGGTCATCAAGGGGTGGGATCAGGGCGTGCCTGGCATGCTGGTCGGCGGCACCCGCCGGCTCGTCATCCCGCCGTCACTCGCCTACGGCGGAAATCGCACCGGCGCCATCCCGCCGAATTCGACGCTCATCTTCGATATCGATTTGATCGACGCGACAGACCCGAACGCCACGACGACAACCGCGGCCGCAACCGCGCCCGTGCGCTAACGCCAGCGTTAGCGTTAGAACACCCGGAGGCGAACGCCGCCCATCGCGAGCCACGGATTGACGCTGAGCGAGCCTTCAGGGGTGTCGAGCGCGTTGCCTGAGTTGGACGAGTTCGAGATGTCGCCGTACAGCGCGAAGTGGTGCGTCAGCCACACCTCGACGCCGCCACCGACGACCCACCCCAACCCTTTCGCCCTCATCTCCTGAGAGACAGTTCCGCCGTTGGTCGGCTGCGTGGTGCCATCGGACAACGTTATCGTCCCAGCGTCGATCGAGTTCGTGGTGGTGAGCGACGTGTAGTGACGGTTGACGCCCGCGCGCGCATACAGGCGTACGCGATTGAGCGGCACCGCGACCAGGCCGGTCACCGTGGCCATGTTCGTTTCAAGCGCGCTGTTGAATTGGTACGCCGGGCCGGTGCTCAGCGTGCCACTCCCGGTGGCATTCGCAATGCTCGGACGAACGAAGCTCGCCTCGATGCCAAGATACGGCGTGATCCAAAGCGCCACGCCCCCAGCCAGCGTGGTTTTTGCCAGGTCGGAGGAACAGGTCGGCGC
This sequence comes from Acidobacteriaceae bacterium, assembly GCA_031274845.1. Lineage (GTDB taxonomy): Bacteria > Acidobacteriota > Vicinamibacteria > Vicinamibacterales > CAVVIG01 > CADEEX01. Next base: position 3,846 of record JAISPN010000202.1, on the reverse strand, counting down.
GTCGCCGCAGGCGATGCCGTTTAGATCTTGGACTAACGACACGCCAGCGCCACCAAACAGCACAAGACCACGCGGCGGATCACCAAACGGCGCGCGGGCGATGGCGTCTTCCTCTGACGTGCGCATCCACGAGGCGGGCGGACGCCCTTGCGCGATTGCGAGCACCGAATCTGGACCGGAAACATCGACGACAAACGTCGTGACGCTGCTCGTGGAGAAGAGCCCGAGCATCGATTGACGCACGCACCCGCCAGCGGCGATAGGCGTCGCGCCTTGCGACGCGATCACCACGCGACGAAGCGCGGCGCAGCGGTCGACAAAGACCAGCGTGTGAATCGGGGCGACCGCACCCTGTCGCGCGGGCGCCGTCATCGTCGCAAAGCCGCGCGCATCGGCCTTCCCGTTTGCCACGACGGTGGCATTCACCGCCAATTCCACCGGCGTCCCCTCCGCCGCGCCTTTCACCACAACCGTTTGCGCGCGAGCGGTACCGGCGTATCCCAGCAGAGCGAACGCGACCGCTCCCGCAAGCGGTTGCCATCGATATGTCAACATTGAGCTCCTGTGCCGAACACGAATGCGTGTCGTCGCTCTTACAGCATAGCGGATCAGGACAGCCGTTATGCTGATGTCTCCCGGTCGGCGGCCTCAGAGAGCAGCGCGCGCACGCGTGGCGCCACAACGGTTCCATAAAGTTCGATGCTTCGCATAAGCGAATCATGCGGAAGCGTGCCGTTGCTGTACTTCAGGTCGAACCGCGACAACCCCAGTGCGCGTACCGTCGCGGCAATCTTCCGCGCGACCGTCTCCGGCGCGCCGACATAGAGCGCGCCGTCAGGCCCAGCCTCGCGTTCGAACTGCGCGCGCGTCACCGGCGGCCATCCACGCTCGGCGCCAATGCGCGTCATGATCGCCGCATAGTGCGGCCAGAGTTCCTCACGCGCTTCGGCGTCACTCGCCGCGACGTACCCCGGCGAATGCGCGCCGACGGGCAACGGGTCCACGCCACGCTCCTTCAGCGATCGATGAAAGAGATGCACGTAGGGCGCAAAGCGGTGCGACGCGCCGCCGATGATCGCGAGCATCAGCGGCAGGCGGTGATGCGCCGCGCGAACGACAGACTGCGGCGTCCCGCCAACACCGACCCAGGTGCGCAGCGTGTGCCCAGGCTCAATCGGCGGATAGACACGCTGATCTGTGAGCGGCGAGCGTGTCTTCCCCGTCCAGGTGACCGGCTGCCCGGAGAGCAGCTGCGCGAACAGATCGAGACGCTCTTCAAACAGCACGTTGTAGTGCTCAAGTTCAAAGCCAAACAGCGGAAACGATTCGGTGAACGATCCACGGCCGACGATCACTTCCGCGCGGCCGTTCGACAGCGCGTTGAGCGTCGAGAAACGCTCGAACACACGGACCGGATCGTCAGAACTTAAAACCGTCACCGCCGAGCCGAGATGAATCCGCGTGGTGCGAGAGGCAATCGCCGCCAGCACCACCTCTGGCGCCGAGACGGCGAAGTCGGCGCGATGATGCTCGCCGATGCCGATGAAGTGCAGCCCCACCTCATCGGCCAATACTGCTTCGTCGACGAGGTTCCGAATGACTTGCGCGTGATGAAGCGGCGCGCCATGCGCATCGAGCGTGACGTCACCGAAGGTATCCAGACCGAGTTCGACCATCAATCGAATCTAGCCGTGGAGACCGCGCGGCGCAAGCGACAGCGCCCTCATGCGCGCCGCGTCAAGGCGCGGCATCTCATGTCAACGAACCGATCTCAGCGCAGATGAACGTGTGGGGAGGAGCGATCGAGCGCGACCGGCCGAGATCCCTCGGCCGGCCGCTCACTTGGATGGTATCGACTAGCCGCGCATCGCGCGGGCGTGGACTGTCTGCAGCGCCTGCCAGCCAGCCGAGACGGCGCCTTCTTGCCAGTCGGGCTGCGAGTACGGCGTCGTCGCCGCGGAGCCGATGACGATCCGGTTCTCCATCTTCGACAACTGCTCACGCCGCGCCGCGGCCGCGCCGCCGGCATATCCGCCTTCGCTGTACTTCACCTTCTTCCAGAAGACGGTGAAGGCGCTTTCGAGTTCTTGCCGCACCTGCGGATGCACTTTGCTCGCGTGCGTCAAGACGTGCTCGATGCGCTCCGCCACCGTGCGGTCGAGCAGATCGCCGACCGGCCCGTTGGCGTAGAGGCCGAGCAGCACCCCCTTCTTCGTGAAGTAGTCGTACGACGGATACGAAAACTCGCCGAGCGGCAAGTTCGAGTAGAGGTGCCCGCCGAAGATGTGATCGTCTTCTTCCCAGAAGCGACGCTTCATCATCAGCCCCATCTTGGCGCTGTTGCTGTGCGTGACCTGCTTGATGGCCGCCTTCATCTCATCCGAAACGTTGATCTCGATCTTCGAGAGAATCGTCATCGGCAAGCAGGCAACGACGAAGTCCGCTTCCACTTCGGTCGTCTTGCCGCTCTTCGTATCGAGGTAGCGCACCTTGACCCCGGTGTCGCTCTGCAGCACCGACTGCACTTCGGCATTGAAGGCGATCCGATTGGCCGGCAGCGCGCGCTGGAACCCTTTCGGGAACTGGTCCATGCCGCCGACCGGCTGAAACATCGGCGCCGCGGAGGTTCCATCGGTCGCCGGAATCGAGCGGACCCGGTTCGCGAATCCAGATTCCAGCAACACATCGAGCGCGTACGGATCGCCAGGGCCGCGGAACTCAAACGCCTTGTAGGCGTGATCCGTGGCGTCGAGATAGCCTTGCGAGACCAGGTACTTCACGAAGCGCTGCTTGTCGTCCGCGCTGAGCGGCACATCGAGCGCGTTCTTGTCGATCGCCTTGGCGATGAGCTCGTTGGTGTGGCCAATCATGTCGGCCTTCACCTCGCGCAACCGCACCCGCTTGTTCGAGAGGGCGCCCGCCGCGTTGTTTTCGTAGAAGAAATACGAGTTGTCGGCTTCGTTGACGAAGACCTGCACCGGCACGCCCAGTTCGCGGCAGTAGTTGAGGACGCCGGTGTGCGTGTACGGAATGCGCCACGGACCAACGTTGACGTAGTGCCCCTCGTCCCACGCGCAGACCTGCTTCTCGCCCGATTTGCCGTCAACGAATTCGGTGTGCTCGGTGCCGCGGCGCACACTCCAGTTCAAGCCACCGACACGATCGCGCGCTTCGAGCACGCGGTAGTCGTAGCCGAGCTTGTTGAGCTCGTAGGCGACAACCAACCCCGAGACGCCCGCGCCCAGAATAATCACGCGCGATTTGGCCGGTTTGCCGGAGAGCGTCGGACGCACGCCAGCCTGCCCCGCCATCAACTCCAGCGACGACATGGCGGACATGACGAGCGACGCGCCGCCGATGAGACCGAGCTGTTCGAAGAAACGGCGTCTGGTCAGGACATTAGAAGGCAACGATTGATGCATCACCGGACTGAACCTCAAAAGATGAAGATAACGACGCGGGCCATTGTAACGAGGGACGCCGCCGCGCAACATTCCTGCCACACAACGCCACAATTTCGCCGTGCTACAGTAGCGCCGCTCCTCAACCCATGAAAAAGCGTGTGCTCATCGTCGAAGACGATGTCGCGTTGCGGCGAGTGCTGGCCGATAACCTGACGTTTGCCGGGTTTGACGTCGACACGGCGCGCGACGCCGACGAAGCGATTGCCAAGCTCAAAACGTTTGCGCCCGATCTGGTGCTGCTCGACGTCATGCTCCCGGGACAAGACGGCTTCAGCCTCTGCGGCCTCATCCGTCAGAACGGCCGGACGCCGGTCATCATGTTGACCGCGCGCGACCAGAAAGCCGACAAGCTGCGCGGACTCTCGATCGGCGCGGACGATTA
>JAISPN010000158.1 GCA_031274845.1 Acidobacteriaceae bacterium | reverse complement strand
CTCGATATCAGCCTGCACAGCCAGATCGTACCGTTCCGACCCGGCCCACGATGGCGCCCCGATCACCTGCTTCGGGTGCAGGTCGTACGCAAACCCGATGAGGAATGTCACTGGCGTGTTCATCGCCACGAGGGTTCGGACATCACGCATGGTGATGCCGATCCCTTGCGCCTCTGGATGACTCGGCTTCACCGACGACACATCCACCTTCGGCGCCGCAGAGGCCGGCATCTGACGCAACGCGGCCGGAGGTGCGGGAATCGCCCACGCTTCCTCCGCGCTGGCCTGTTTCAGACTCAGCGGCATCGAACCACCTGCTTGCCTGAATGTCCCCTCGATTGTCTTCACGTCGGCGCTGAACATCCCATCGTACGTCGCCGCGATGGCCGGAATAGCGAGGCTCATCTTCTGCCCCTGCGTGGTGGCGGTGCCCGCAACACGTCCACCGCCCTGATCGATGCTGTACATGGTGGCCTGTATCCCGTGATCGCCTTTTACGAACGTGAAGGCGACACGCAGATCACCACGTGGAGTGTGCAAGAGGCCTTGCCACTGCCCCGCCAAATCCTGCGCCCACGCCGCGCTGACGGTCAGCATGAGTAGCAGTGTGGCGATGATCGCTTTGACGCCCATGAATCTCCTCCTGACTGTCACGTCATTGTCCAAACGCCGTCCCGCGAGCCGCGCGAGATCGTTCCGTCAGCGGGTGCTACCTTGCTGGTGATGCCTGCGGCACCTGCAGCAGTTCCTTGATGCCGCCCAGTGACGAGAGGACACCGGTCGCTTCGTATGGCATGAACACCAGCTTGTCCGCGTCGGTGGCAATCGCGCTCAACGATTCCATGTAGCGTTGCGCGATGAGATATTGCGCGGGGTTGCCCGCGCTGCCGATGGCTTGCGCGACCATCTGAATCGCTTGCGCTTCGGCTTGCGCGACGCGCAGACGCGCCTCGGCTTGACCTTCCGCCGCTAGAATCACCGCTTGCTTTGAGCCCTCAGCGGTGACGATCTGCGACTGCTTCTGTCCTTCGGCGCGCAGAATCGCGGATGCTTTCTCGCCTTCCGCCGTCGTCACCACCGCCCGGCGGGTCCGTTCCGCCGTCATCTGCTTTTCCATCGTCAGACGGATTTCTTCCGGCGGGGTGATGTTCTTAAGCTCGATGCGCATCACCTTGACGCCCCACTGCTGCGTGGCGCTGTCGAGCGCCGAGCGAAGTTGCGCGTTGGTTGTGTCGCGCGACGACAACGTGTGATCGAGATCGAGCTGACCGATGACGTTGCGAAGCGCCGACAGCGTGAGCTGTTCGAGCCCCCAGCGCAAGTTCTGCACCTCGTAGGTCGCACGCACCGGATCGACGATGACGAAGTAGATGACCGCATCCACCTCCATCGTCACGTTGTCGCGGGTAATCACCGGTTGCGGCTCGATCTTGGTGATCTGCTCGCGCAGGTCGATCGTCTCTCGGATCGCATCGAGGAACGGGACGATGGTGTTGAGCCCCGCTTCCGCCGTACGGTGGAACTTGCCGAGCCGTTCGATGATCTTGACCTGCTTCTGCGGGACGATCTTGATCGTCTTGGAGATGACGACGAACAGGAAGAGCGCAAAGATCACGAGTACCGGAAGGGTCATAGCGGCGTCACCTCCAACACGATTCCGTCAGCCGCCGTGACGCGCACGTGCGTGCCGATGGCGAGTGACACGGGGGCGCGCGCGGCCCAATCTTCGCCGCCGACGTTTACGCGGCCGTTGCCAACCGCGGTCTCGATGTCGTCGGTGACGATCCCTTCGCGGCCGATGAGCGCCTCGGTGCGCGACGGCACCCCTTGTCCGGAAAACTTCGATCCCGAGAACTTCGCGATGAGACGGGGACGCAGGAGCGTGAGGCAGAAGGCGAGCGCGACGACGAAGACGATCGACTGAACGCTGAGCCCAAAACCCAGTGCCGCGATGAGCGCGGCCACGAGCGCGGCGAGGCTGACGAAGATGACACCAAAGTGAGGGATGGACATCTCCGCGATGGCGGCAAGAATCGCCAGCCCCACCCACGCGAGCGCCAGGTCGAGGGTGCTGCTCATCTAGGGGTACGAGATGGTCATCGTGTACGTTTCGTCTTGCTTGAGCGTGCCGAGGTCGTACAACTGCACGCAGTAAGTGCCGGAGCTAATCGACGAATTGAGCGCGGGTCTGCCAATCTGACCATAGGTGGTCGTCAGGTAGTTGCAGACGCCCGACTGCTCGAGGCCGAATCCGACGCCGATGAGGCTGCCGGTGGGCGGCGTCAACGAGTTGATGGTGATGGAGTACTCACCTGTCTTGCCCACGGTGAACACATGCTCGGGGGCGGCTCCGCCGAAGGGGATCGTGCCGGAGACGTTGTCGTTGTGGTTGGTGGTGGGGCTAATCACACCGCCGCAGGCGCTCATCAGAAGCGCCCCCGCCACGAGGATAGACGCACAGCGATAGAACATGCCGAAATTGTATACTGCGCCGCATGACGCAACGCACACGATTACGGATTCTCGTCTGGTCGCTGGCGGTTCTCTGTCTGGCACGGACGACAGCCGCTGAAGTCACCAAGATTGACATCAAAACGCGGGCGCCGATGGGGACGACCGGCTACGAGAAGATCGTCGGCATCGCGCACTTTGCCGTCGACCCGAAGAATCCACGGAACGCCGCCATCGCCAACATCGACAAGGCGCCGGTCAACGCGAAGGGGCAGGTGGAGTTTTCGGCCGACGTGTACATCCTGCGGCCGCTCAACGCCTCGCGCTCGAACGGCGTGGCGTTTTTCGATGTCGTCAACCGCGGACGGAAGACGATCTTGCGGTTCAATCAGTCCACAGCCTCAACCGATGGCGACGAAGGCGATACGGCGTCCCCGTGTCCAGGCGCCGCACCCGCTCCAGCGGGACGGCCGGCGGGCGGAACTCCGCCCCCGCCGCCGGGGATTGATGCCGATGTCGATCTCGGTGACGGGCTCCTTACCGAGCAGGGGGTGACGCTTGTGTTCGTCGGCTGGCAGTTCGACGTCCGCCGGCGCGGCACGTCGATGGGCATCGAGTTGCCGAAGGCAAAGGGCACCGCTGGCGTCGTGCGCGCGGTGATCACACCATGCGACCTGCGGGAGCGTCAGGCGGCGACCGACTTGGCAGGGTATCCCCCCGTCGATCCCAAGGCGGCGGATGCGGTCCTGACCGTGCGCGACGACACGTTCACGGCGGCGCAGGTGGTGCCGCGCGAAACGTGGACGCTTGAGAACAACGTGGTGACGCTGCAGGGAGGCTTTACGCCCGGAAAGATTTACGAGATTGCCTACCGGACGGCCGACCTGCCGGTTACTGGTCTTGGTCTCGCGGCGTTTCGCGATGTGGCGGCGTGGATGAAACAGTCGCCGGAGGCGATTGCGAAGGCGCAGTATGCCTACGCGTTTGGCTCCTCGCAGAGCGGACGGTTTCTGCGCACGTATCTCTACGACGGGTTCAACAGCGACGAGCGTAATCGTCAGGTGTTCGACGGCGTGATGGCGCACATTGCCGGCGCGGCGCGTCTCGACATCAACACGCCGCTCGGGACGCCGAACGCGCTGGAGATGTTCACGAACACGGTGTTTCCGTTTACGACCGCGAGCCAGCGCGATCCGATCAGTGGCCGCGTCGACGGCCTGCTCGACAACGATCGTGCCCGGATGAACCAGCCGAAGATTTTCTTCACGAATTCGTCAGTGGAGCAGTGGGGCGGTGGCCGCGCGGCGCCACTCATCACGACGACCGCTGACGGCACGCGCGATCTGCCGCTTGCCGAGAACGTCCGCTACTACTACTTCTCGGGCACGCAGCATTCACCCGGCCGGTTTCCGCCGCGCGTCGTCACCGGTCAGCAACCGTACAACCCCGTGGACTACTGGTTCGCGATGCGCGCGCTCTTTGGCGCGATGGACGCCTGGGTGAGGAAAGGCGTCACGCCGCCGGCGAGCGTCTATCCCACGATCGCGGATGGGACGCTGGTGCCGGTGGAGCGTGTCGCGTTTCCCGCGATTCCTGGCGTGCGTCAGCCGGCCGGTATTCCGCACGGACAGCAGGACGGTAAACCGCTGCCGTTTCTCGTCCCGCAGGTGGATGCGGATGGCAACGATCGCGCTGGCCTGAAGTTGCCCGACGTCGCGGTGCCGCTGGCGACCTACACCGGCTGGAACTTCCGCAATCACGCGACCGGCGGCGACGCGCTGCTCGTCAATCTGCTCGGCTCGGCGATCCCGTTGCCGAAGACGAAGGCGGAGGCGCAGGCGTCACACGATCCGCGAATGGCGATCGCCGAACGCTACGTGTCGAAGACGGAATATTTGACGCGCGTCGGCGAGGCGATCGATCGTCTCGTGACGGACGGCTACCTGCTCGCTCGCGATCGTGCCGTGATGCTCACGCGCGCGGCGGCCTCGTGGGACTGGGCGACCGGCACGCGGTGATCGCGCGAGGTTGAGGTATTTGTGATGTTTATGGAAATCACGTAAGCATTTGAATCGTTTATCATCTGGTAAATTCTTTCAATTTGACGGGGAGTCCCCGCAGGCGGTGTAATCACCTTACACATGCTGCGCAATGCCAGTGTCCACGTCCGGTCGGCGGGAGTCGTGTTCGGCTTCGTCGGCGTGGTTGTACTGGTCGTCCGGCCCACCGGATGATGGCAGCACCTGGGAGACACAATTTCTAAGGGCCATCATCCAGTCAGTTGGGTGATGGCCTTTTCGTTTTAGGAGTGGTCGTTGCGAATTGCTTTTCAGGGAGAACCGGGCGCGTTCAGCGAGGCAGCCTCACGACAGGTGTCGGCCGACGCGACGCTCGTTCCCTGCAAGAGCTTCGAGGATGTGTTCAGCGCCGTGGCGGCTCACCAGGTCGACTACGGCGTGTTGCCGATCGAGAACTCGATTGGCGGCAGCATCCACCGGAACTTCGATCTGCTCGTGGAACACCGGCTGCCGATTGTGGGGGAAGTGGAAGTGCCCGTGGTGCACCATCTGCTTGCGTTACCCGGACGGACGCTGGCCGATGTCCGGCGCATCTACTCGCATCCGCAAGCCTTGGCGCAGTGCGATCGGTTTCTGCGGACGCTCGCAGGTGTCGAGATCATCGCGACCTACGACACGGCGGGCAGCGCCAAGATGATTGCGGACGAGGGGATGGAAGACGCGGCGGCGATTGCGTCGGCGCGCGCGGCGGAAGTCTTTGGTCTCGCGCCGCTCAAGTCCGCCATTCAGGACTACGACAGCAACACCACACGCTTTCTGGTCATTGGCGAGCGGCCGCTCAGCGCGGCGCCGGCCGACAAGACCAGCATCGTGTTCACGCTGACCAATGAACCGGGCGCGCTCTTCAAGGCGCTTAGCACGTTTGCGTTGCGCGGGATCGGCCTGACCAAGCTGGAATCGCGTCCCGTGCCCGCGCGCAAGTGGGAGTATCTGTTCTACGCGGACCTGACCGCCGCCGCGACCGACGAGGCGTGCGAGCGGGCGCTCGCGCACCTGGCCGAGTTCGCGCCGATGCTGCGCGTGCTCGGTTCGTATCCCAGTACCAAACCCGCCACGGCAGGCGCCGCGGCGTCGACTCTCGAGAGAACGGTATGACGACTATGGGAAACAATCCGCTGACTACTGGTGACAGCCGCGCCGCCGCGCGCGCCATGCTGAAGGCCGCCGGCTACACCGATCAGGATCTCAAGAAGCCGCTCATCGGCGTGGCGAACACCTGGATTGAAATCGGTCCGTGCAATCTGCACCTGCGGACGCTGGCCGAGCACGTCAAGGCGGGCATTCGCGCCGCGGGCGCGACGCCGATGGAGTTCAACACGGTATCGATCTCCGACGGCATCACGATGGGGACCGAGGGGATGCGCGCCTCGCTCATCAGCCGCGAAGTGATTGCCGACTCGATTGAACTCGTCGCGCGCGGGAACGGGTTTGACGGCCTCGTCGTTCTGGTCGGTTGCGACAAGACGATTCCGGGCGGCCTGATGGCGCTCGCGAGACTCAACATGCCGGGCATCATTCTCTACGGCGGCTCGATTGCGCCGGGGCACTTCCATGGACGAGAAGTGACGGTGCAGGATGTGTTCGAAGCGGTGGGCGCGCACGCGGCTGGCCGCATGAGCGCCACTGACTTCAAGTTGATGGAAGACCATGCGTGTCCGGGGGCGGGCGCCTGCGGCGGTCAGTTCACGGCGAACACGATGGCGATCGTCTGCGAGGCGCTCGGCATGGCCGTGCTCGGCAGCGGCAGCGTGCCGGCAACCGATCCAGACAAAGCAAACGTCGGCAAGGCAGTGGGCGAGCAGGTGGTGAAGTTGCTCAGCACGGGTCTCAAGCCGCGCGACATCATCACGCGCCGCGCGATCGAGAACGCCATCGCGGTTGTCGCGGCGACGGGCGGATCGACCAACGCGGTATTGCACCTGATGGCGATTGCGCGCGAAGCGGGCGTCGAGCTCGCGTTGCCTGATTTCGATCGCGTGAGCGCGCGGACGCCGCTCATCGCCGACCTCAAGCCGTCGGGACGATTCGTGGCGACCGATCTACACGCGGCCGGCGGCAGTCCGCTCGTCATCAAGCGGCTCGTCGAATCGGGAGGTATCGACGGCAGCGCGCCGACAGTGTCCGGCCGCTCGCTGGCGGAGGCCGCCTCGTCGGCGACAGAGCGTCCGGGGCAGGAAGTCGTGCGGCCCAACGACAAGCCGCTCAAGCCGCACGGCGGGCTGGTGATTCTTTTCGGCAATCTCGCGCCCGAAGGCGCGGTGTTGAAGCTCTCGGGCACCGAGCGCGCGTCGCACAGCGGACCGGCGCGTGTGTTCGACAGCGAAGAGCAGGCGTTCGATGCCGTGCAACGTCAGGCTATCAAGCCGGGCGACGTTGTCGTCATTCGCTACGAAGG
>JAISPN010000104.1 GCA_031274845.1 Acidobacteriaceae bacterium | reverse complement strand
CGTCATGAGCCCGCCACCCACGTAGCCGTTGTAAATGAGATTTCCGCCAGCGTCGGCGCCGCTCTTGTTTCCCGTGATGGTGATGGCGCCCGTGCCGTTGCCGATGATGATGTCGGCGATGACTCCGGTGGGGGTATAGATCGCACCGCCATACGCCGTGGAGATATTGTTTTTCAGGGTCACGTCGCCGCCAGCCAACCCCAACGTAACGCCTTGAGCCGACCTGAACGCGCCACCGTCAGTGGAGGCATAATTGCCTTCCACGTCCACACTGCCGGTGACTGTGATGCCCCCGGCTACCGTATAGATGGCGCCGCCAGCGCCGCCATTGAGCGCCCGGTTGTTGTTCGCGGTGAGCGAGCCGTTGACGACGACGCCGGCGCCTTCGGTATAAATTCCGCCCCCATTCCCGTTGGTGCCCCCCACCGCGGTGTTGTCTGACATGGTGACAGCGCCCGTCAGCGTGATCGTGCCGCCGGAAGAAAAGATCGCGCCACCGGCGCCGCGCGCCAAGACGCCTCCCGTCACGGTGTTGCCTGACAGGACGATCGAGGCCGCCGTCAGATCGACGCTGAGGGACGATCCAATGGCGCCTCCAAGCAAGCCCGCGGTGTTGTTGGTGAATGAGATCAGAGCGGCGGGCGTCGCCGTGCCGCTTCCCATCGTCAAGGACGAGCCAGCGGTATAGACAGCTCCTGTATAGGAGTCGTTGTGATCGAACGACAGCGAGGCGCCCGGGTTGATGACGATGTTGAGATCGGCGCCAACACTGATTGCCGCCCCGGCCGCCGGATTGTTTCCGCCGGTGAACGTGAGATTGGAGAGATTGAGGGTCGTGGGCCCACCGGTGGTGAGCCAGCCGTAAGTTCCCGCGCCGTTATTAAGCGTCAGGATGCTGCCACCGGCACCGCCGTCGATCGTCATCGGCGGCAAGGTCAGGCCGGGAGTCGCAAGAGACGCGGTGCCCTGAAGAAGCCACGTGTCTCCGCTCCCGGCCGGCAGGCACGTCGTGAGACTCGCGCCGGGCGCCACGGTACACGTCGTCTGCGCCTCGGCCACGCCGCTCACGAGGCCGAGCGACGCGACGAGCGCGCACAGCACGCCGCGCAGGCGAGAGCCACGCATCGGCCATCCGGACTGACGCGCCACCTGCGTCACCATGTATCCTCCAGCGTTTTCTCCAGCGCCACCACCAGCCGTATCCGTCGCGCCACCGTCAAGGCCAACGCCCTCATCCCAACGTCGATGGTCCGCGGCACGCAGCCCCTCGGTCAGGATCTGTCCGGATTCCCAGTCTGCTCTGATGATTCCCACGAATATCCTCGCGAATGCGCGGCAGGCGTCGTTACGTGAGACACCTGCCGCCAGCGCTGTCATTAAATGCGTACCCGTACAGTAGAGCATGAGGGCGCGCATTATTTTTTTGCTGAACCTCAGCACTTGCACTTTATCAAAAAAGTCACACCAAACATCACATAACACGCACGGCGCACCCGGCAGGCTCACTCCGTACGGTAAACTATTTGTTTCCCGCGACAACATTCGCTCGTTACCTATGCAGATCGCTGCCCTTCGGGCGCTCGAATTCGATCGAATTGTCGACGCCGTCTGCCGCGTCGCGCTTACCCCGATGGGCGAAGCGCGCCTCGCGCAGCTTGCGCCCTCCACCGATCGCGCGGCCGTCGCCCACCTGCTGGCCGAAACCACCGAAACGGTGCGCTTCGTCACCGCGCATGGCGGGTTCGCGATCCGCGGCTCGCAGGATCTGCCGGACATCTTCGGCGCGCTGGGCGTCGAGGCTCGCGCGCTCGACGCGATCCACCTGCTCACGCTCGCCACGTTTCTCGACTCCATCGACGATGTGCGCGTCGCGATTCGGCGCGTCGCCGCCGAGTTCCCCCTGATCGACCGCGCCTCCGGCGCCATCGCCGCCTTCCGGGGCGAAATCGCCCAGACCCGCCGCGCCATCGATCCGGCGGGCGACGTGGTGGACGACGCCAGCCCCGCGTTGCGATCGATTCGCGATCGTCTGCGCAAACAACGAGGGCGCCTGCGCGGCACGCTTGAGTCGTACCTGCGCGGACGCGAGACGGCGAAGTACCTGCAAGATCAAGTGATTACCGAACGGAACGGCCGCTACGTGCTGGTCGTGCGCGCGGAGCACCGTGGCGGCATTCCCGGCATCGTACACGGCGCCTCGACGAGCGGCGCGAGCGTCTTTCTCGAACCGCTCAGCACCGTCGACATCAACAACGACATCGTCGCGCTCGAAGAGCAGGAAGCCGAAGAGATCCATCGCATCCTGCTCGCGCTGACCGATGCGTTCCGGGCGCGTCAGACGGATGTCGAGCAGACGGTCGCGGCGGCCACCGCGCTCGACGTCCTGCAGGCGCGCGCGCGCTATTCGCAATCGATCGACGGCATCGAGCCGGCGCTGTCAACCGACGGCTCGTTCGAGTTGCACGCCGCGCGTCATCCGCTGCTCAAGGCGCCGGTGCCGGTCACCATCACGATCACGCCGCCGGCGACGATTCTGCTCGTCACCGGTCCCAACACCGGCGGCAAAACCGTGGCGCTCAAAACCGCTGGTCTCTTGGCGCTGATGGCGCAATCGGGGCTACGGATTCCGGCCGCCCATGGATCGCGGCTGCCGGTCTTTCAGTCGATGTTTGCCGACATCGGCGACGAGCAGTCGATCGAAGCGAGCCTCAGCACTTTCTCGGCGCACATCACCAACATCGCGAGCATGGACCGCGCGCTGGCGACGCCGGCGCTGGTGCTGCTCGACGAAGTCGGCTCGGGCACCGATCCGGTGGAAGGGGGCGCGCTGGGCGTCGCCATCGTCGATCATTTCCGGCGGCGCGGCGCGACGGTGATTGCGACGAGCCACTACGACGCGCTCAAAAGCTACGCGTCGACAACCGAAGGGGTCCAGTCGGCCGCCTTTGGATTTGAAGCCGCCACCTTCGCGCCAACCTACGAGTTGGTCTACGGATCGCCCGGCAGAAGCCTCGCGATTGAAATCGCGTCGCGGCTCGGCCTCAGCCCCGCCGTGATTACCGCCGCGCGCCAGAACCTGAGCGCGCGCGAAACGCAACTGGCCGAGCACCTCGAAAAAATCGACCGCGAACTGCGCGATCTGCAACACGAGAAACGATTTGCCGTCCGCGAACGCGACACGCTGGCGGCCAGCGAGACGCGCCTGCGCGAGCGCGAAGCCTCGATCAAGGAGCGCGAAGAGACGTTCCGCCGCAAGCTGACGCAGGAACTCGAAGGGCAGGTGCGTCAGGCCCGCCGCGACATCGACGCCATCGTCGACGAGCTGAAGAAAAAAACAAAGGGGATGGCGAACGAACCGTCGCGGCTTCTCGTCAATACTGGCAAGGCCGGGACCGTGCGTACCGACGCGCGCACCGCCGTCGACGCCGTGGTCGAACGCATCCTGTCGCCAGAAACGGCTACGGCGGAGACAACCGCCACCCCGTCACCGGCGGCACCGGCCGAACGGCCAGCCGCGGTTGGCGACCGCGTCCTCGTTGGCGCGCTCGGCCTCGAAGGGGTGATCACGGGGATTCAGGGAAACTCGGCGGAAGTCGACGTGCGCGGCAAGCGGATGCGCGCGAAGCTCGGGGAACTGCGTGTATTGGCTGGCGCCGTGCAATCAACCGTCCGCGTCAACGTCGATCTGGCGCCGCGCGAGACGACGAGCGCGGAGCTGAATGTAATCGGGATGACGGTGGATCAGGCGCTCGACCGGCTCGAACGTTTTCTCGACGAGGCGCTCATCACCGATCGCCGGAATTTCCGTGTCGTTCACGGCTTCGGCACCGGCCAGTTGCGGCGCGCCATCACGACGTTCCTGCGTCAGCATCCGCTGGTCGCCACCGTCGAGCAGGCGCCGTCACATCAAGGGGGCGGCGGGGCCACGGTCGTGGAGATCAAGGACTAGCGTGGCGCTCTTCCCGCAAGCGTTCATCGACGAGGTGAAGCTGCACGCGAACATCGTGCAGGTGGTGCAGGAGTACGTCACGCTGCGCCGCGTCGGCGGCCGCTACACCGGCCTCTGTCCGTTCCACTCGGAGAAAACGCCGTCGTTTAACGTGAACCCTGACAAGGGGTTCTTCCACTGCTTCGGGTGCAGCAAGTCCGGCGACGTCATCAAGTTCATCGAGCTGTACGACAACGTCGAGTTTCCGGAAGCGGTCCGCCTGCTCGCGCAGAAATTCGGGCTGACGATCCCGGAAATGGAGCAGGACGGCGCGTCACGGCAGGATGCGGGCATCCGCGAGAGCCTGCTGAAGATGCACGAGATTGCCGCCGCCTACTTCCGCGAGCAGTTGCGCGCGCCGGCTGGCGCGCGGGCGCTCAAACAACTGAAGGAGCGCGGCGTCTCGGAGACCACGCTCGACCAGCTCGGCATCGGCTTCGCGCCCAACGTCCGGGATGGACTCAAGGCACGGCTGCTCAAGCAGGGGTTTTCCGTCGGTCTGGCGCTTCAAAGCGGGCTGATTCTGCAGCGCGACCGCGCCGAAGGGGGCGGCGCCGGCGGCGGCGACACGTTCGATCGGTTCCGTGGACGGATCATGGTGCCGATCGCGCGCGAATCGGGATCGGTGATTGCATTCGGTGGCCGTGCCATGGACGCCGATCAGGTTCCCAAGTACCTGAACTCGCCGGAAACGCCGATCTACACGAAAGGCAAAACCTTGTACGGGTTGAACTTGTCGAAAGCGGCCATCAGGAAGGCCGGGTTCGCGGTGCTCGTCGAGGGCTACTTCGATTACGCGCAGGTGTTCCAGTCGCAGGCGGCGCCCGTGGTGGCCTCCTGCGGCACGGCGCTCACGCCGTATCAGGCGCACCTGCTCCGGCGTTTTACCAACCGGATTGTGCTCAGCTTCGACGCCGACACCGCCGGTCAGGGCGCGGCCAGCCGCTCGTGCGACCTGCTCGTCGAGCACGGCTTCGACGTCAACGTGCTGATTCTCGACAAGGGTGAAGATCCGGACACCTTCATCCGAAAACATGGTGGGGAACGGTATCGGGAAAGACTTCGGGCCTCACAGCCGTATTTGGAGTACTTGCTCGATCGGGGCGCGTCTGGCCTCGATTTCGGGAAAGACGACCATCGGCGGCAGTTCTTTGCGAAAATGTTGGGTGTCGCCGCGAAAATTCCCGACGCCGCCGCGCGCGATCAATTCGCGGACCGCATCGCCCACAAGGCGCGCGTCAGCGAAGAGGTCGTGCGCACCGAAATCCGGAAGGCGGCCGCCCAGCGGAAGACGGAGCTGACGGCCAGGGAGCTTCCGGGCGCCGGACCGCTGAAGGACGCGGAAAAAAGTCTGTTGTGGAGCTTGATCCACAATACTCG
The DNA here is from genome assembly GCA_031274845.1 of Acidobacteriaceae bacterium. Classification (GTDB taxonomy): domain Bacteria; phylum Acidobacteriota; class Vicinamibacteria; order Vicinamibacterales; family CAVVIG01; genus CADEEX01. The sequence goes on along the minus strand of JAISPN010000104.1, from coordinate 1,924 downwards.
TGAGGCCATGGCGGCGCTCGACGAGTTCGATCCGGAGGATCTGGCCGGTTTGACGGCCGGGCGCGTCTTCGATCTGGCGCGAAACCTGAAAAACAGTGCCAGCGAGCGCATCCCGAATCTGCTTCTTGAGCGTCTAAGTACGGGAGACAGTCAACTCGTGACCAGCATCGCGGCGGCGTCCATCTCTCCGGCGACGCCGGCCGACTGCGTCCAGACCCTGAAATCGCTCCGGTGGGAACGCGAGCGGGCGGACATCCAGCGGGAAATCGACCGGTTGCAGGCCATGGGCGCGAGCCAGCACGGAACCCAAATTGACGCGCTCTGGCAGAAGAAGAAAGATTTATTGTTGCGGATCGAGCAACTGACGTTAGCGAGGAATGGATAGATGTCGATCGAAGAAAAGTACGACGAAGTACGGCAGCTCATCAATATCGGAAAAGAAAAGGGCTACCTGCTGTACGACGAGGTGAACGAGCTCCTGCCGTCCGAGATTACATCGTCGGACGAGTTGGACGATCTGTTCAACACCTTCGGCAGCGCCGGAATCGAGGTCATCGATTCCGACCAGAAATACATGCGGGACGACAAGCCGATCGACCGCACCGCCGAAGGCTCGGAAGAGCTTGAGCTCGATCTCACGCCCGGCGCCCTCGACAAGACCAACGATCCCGTCCGCATGTACCTGCGCGAGATGGGCACGGTGCCGCTCCTCACGCGCGAAGGCGAAGTCGAGATTGCGCGCCGCATCGAGCGCGGCAAGCTCGCGGTCATCAAGTCGATTACCCGCACGCCGCTCGTCGCGAAAAAGGTGATCCAGCTTGGCGACCAGCTCCGCGCCGGCGAACGTACGATCCGCGAGCTGGTCATCTTCAACGACGAAGAGATCACCGACGAGCGGATCGCCGATCGCTCGCGTCAGGTGCAGAAGCAGATCGACCTCGTGCGCAAGGCGAACGAGAACGCCGAGAAGCTGTTCGAGAAGCTCTCGGACACGCCCAAGGGCGCGACGACCAAGGACAAGCGCAAGTACCGGCGCGCGAAGTGGGCCGCCATGCGCGCGCGCATCGTCGTCTCGCAGCTCATTCGTGAAATCGAATTCACCGAGGTGGTGAAGCGGCGCCTCATCGACGACATGAAGAAGTCGGTCGAAGAGGTCCGCGACGTGCAGCGCGAGATCGAAGCGATCGATCGGCTGCTCAACCCGAAGAACAAGAAGCAGAAGCTCCGCGAAGAGGACAAGAAGAACCTGCTCCGCCAGATCAAGGAGCAGAAGCTCAAGCTGAAGTCGCTGACCGACGCGCTCGAACAGGAGCCGGTGGAACTGCGCAAGACGCTCGAAACGATTCTGCGCGGCGAATATCAGGCCGAGCAGGCGAAGAAGGAACTCGTCGAAGCGAACCTCCGCCTCGTCGTCTCGATCGCCAAGAAGTACACGAACCGCGGGTTGCAGTTCCTCGATCTCATTCAGGAAGGCAACATCGGCCTCATGAAAGCGGTGGACAAGTTCGAGTACCGCCGCGGCTACAAGTTCTCGACCTACGCGACGTGGTGGATTCGTCAGGCGATCACCCGCGCGATTGCCGATCAGGCGCGCACCATCCGTATTCCGGTGCACATGATCGAAACGATCAACAAGCTGATTCGCACCTCGCGCGCGCTCGTGCAGGAACTCGGCCGAGAGCCGACGTCGGAAGAAATCGCCAAGCGGATGGACATCCCGGTCAGCAAGGTCCGCAAGGTTCTGAAGATCGCGCAGGAGCCGATCTCGCTCGAAACGCCGATCGGCGAAGAGGAAGATTCGCACCTTGGCGACTTCATTGAAGATCGTCAGGTCGTCTCTCCGGCCGAAGCGGTCATCAACCTCAACCTGAAGGAACAGACCGAATCGGTCCTGAAGACGCTCACGCCGCGCGAAGAGAAGGTC